>JBBQER010000012.1:0-55234 GCA_038320885.1 Acidimicrobiia bacterium | reverse complement strand
GTGTTCGGATTCATGGAGCCCGAGGAGATCGATGCGGCGACCAGTCGATCGAGGAACTGCTCGCCTTCACCCGATCGCTGCTCGACGCGCGGCGCGCCGATCCCCGGGACGATCTGATCACCCGCCTGTTCCAGGCCAAGGTCGACGGCGAGCGGCTCACCGATGCCGAGGTCGCCGACATGGTCGTCAACATCGTCGTCGGCGCGCACGACACGTCGACCGGTCAGATCGCGTGCACGTTGCTCACGCTGCTCGAGCATCCGGAGATGCTGGCCGACCTGCGCGCCGATCCCGCGCTCGTGCCGCTCGCGGTGGAGGAGACGATGCGGTACGTCTCCAGCATCGGCGCGATTCCCCGCGTCGCCATCGAAGCGGTCGACCACGAGGGTCTGCACTTCGACGCCGGTGTCCTGCTCTTCCTGTGCACCGACACCGCGAACCACGATCCGATCGGCTACTCGGAACCGGGCCGGTTCCTTCCGACCCGTTTCGACGCCGACGAGGTGCACCGGCTCATGACGTTCGGCGCCGGGCCGCACTACTGCCTCGGTGCCGCGTTCGCCCGCATGGTCGTGCAAGAGGCGGTTACCGCGGTGCTGCGTCTGCCCGAGCCGTTGCGTCTCACCGAACCGGCGGCCGGCCTGCCGTGGACGACCGTGCTCGCGACGTACCCGGCCCAGCTCCCGATCAGCTGCGGAGGCTGATGGATCCGGTACGGGTCGCGGTTGTCGGCGTCGCCGGCATGGGGCGGGCGCATTACTTCGCGGCGTCGTCGATGCCCGAATACGAGCTCACCGCGATCTGCGACGTGGTCGACAAGGTCCGCGAGAAGGCGGCGGCGAGGCTCGGAGTTCCCGGGTTCACCAGTGCTGTGGAGCTGTACGCGAGCGGTCTCGTCGACGCCGTGATCCTCGCGACACCCCCGAGCACGCACGTCGGGTTGGTGCGCGACGCGCTCGCGGCCGGGTTGCACGTGTACTGCGAGAAGCCGTTCGTCATCGACGCGGCCGACGGGTACGCGCTCGGCGCGCAGGCCCGCGCGGCCGAGCTCGTGGTGCAGGTCGGTTTCCAGTACCGCTTCCAGCCGTCGTATGCGCAGGTCCGTTCGATGATCGAGGCGGGAACGGTCGGCCCGATCTTTCGCGCAGGCTTGGTCGCCACGAACTGGTTCCGCCCGCAGGACTATTTCGAAGCGGCCGGTTGGCGCAAGGAATGGCGCCACGCGGGTGGCGGGGTGCTCATGAACCAGGCGATCCATCAGCTCGACGCCATGCTGTGGTTCACCGGATCCCCGGCGCGGGTCACCGCGCGCGCGGTACGGGCTCGCCACGACATCGAAGTCGAAGACGACGTTATGGCGTTGCTCGAGTTTCCCAACGGCGGGCGGGGAACGATCGTGGCGTCGACGGTCGATCCGGTCGGCGCGGATCGAATCGAGCTCCACGGCGAGCGCTGCAGTCTCACGATGCACGAGCACGAGCTCCGCGTCGGCACCTTCGACGGTCCCGCGCAGAAGTTGAGCGACGAGAGCACGAATCATTTCGATCGGGTGCCGGTGGCGTGGGAAGACGTGTCGGTGCCTCCGGTGTCGCCCGGCGGCTACGACTACATGATGGACGCACACCGCGATTTCGTGAACGCGATCACCGAGCGCCGACCGCCCCGCATCACACCCGAAGAGGGAACCCGCGCGATCGAGGTCGCGAATGCGGCGTATCTCTCCGCGATGCTCGACGAGCCGGTCGAGTTACCGCTCGCGCCGGGCGCGTACGCGTCGATCTACGAACGCCTGCGCGCGGGCGATGTCGAGCTGCCGAAGCTGGGAAGACCGGGATGATCGCGGGCAATCAGGGCAACATGGGTGCTGACCTCCACGTCGACGACGCCCGGTTCCTCGTGCACTCGACCGACTTCGTCTCGCTCGCGTACGAGTTTCGGGGTTCGGGCCGCAAGCCGTTCATCCGCACCCTGGTCGGGCCGTCGGGCCGCAACATGCTCGACGCGCCTGCCGCGGATCACGCGCACCATCTCGGGATCTGGTGGGGTCACGGCGACGTGAACGGCATCGACTTCTACCTCGAGCTGCCGCGCGAGGACCTCCCGCCGGGCCGCATCGAGCACGCCGGGTTCGACGAGATCGTCGACGATGCGCCGCGCTTCGGCTTCACCGAGCAACTGCGCTGGACCGCTCCCGACGCTGAGGTGGTGATCGAGGAGCGGCGTTCGCTGCTCGTGGACTTCACGCACGACCTCCACTACACGCTCGACCTCGCGAGCACGTACACCGCGATGCGCGAGCTGGTGTTCGGCGACACGAAAGAATCGGTGCTGCCCGGCATCCGGCCCGCGGCCCAGCTGAGCGTGCACGCCGGCGCCACGATGGTGAACTCGCACGGCGGCGTCGGCGAAGCCGAGTGCATGGGCAAGCCCGCGGCCTGGATCGACGTGACTGCAACGCGTCCCGGTTTGTACTGGAAGAACGTGACCGAAGGCATCGCCTGCTTCGACCATCCGAGCAACCCGCACCACGAAACTGTGTGGTTCGCGCGCGACTACGGCGTGATCTCGCCGTTCGAGGGTCACTACTTCCTCGGCGGCGGGACGATGACCACGGCGGAGACGTTGAGCACGCGCCATCGCGTCTTCGTGCACAAGGGCGACGCCGAGACCGCCGACGTTGCCGGCGCGTATCGCGACTACTCAGCGACCTGACGCGTCGCCCGCGTGCGGCGGCGGTAGAGGAAGAACGCCCCCGCGAGCACGACGACGAGACCGATCGCCCAGCTGACCAGGAGGGGCACTGTTGGCGGACTGGACGTCTCGACTCGAACCGCCCGTGTCTGCGCGAGGTTCTGGCTGATTGGAGGACCGCCCAAGGAGATTTGGTTGCGTGCTGCGTCGGCGCCGGCGTCCGCGAGTTGCGACAGGATCTGGATCCGCTCGTTGGCGAGGTTGAGCTCGTGCACCGAGCCTGCCTCGGGGACGTGGAGTGGTGGCGTTGCTGGATCCGTCATGTGATGGTGGCCCGGGAACCCGAGGCGGCCTTTGAACGTAGCGGGATCGATGCGTATGAGCTCGGCATCGATCGTCTCGAGGTGCTGGTGCAACACCGTGATCCTGCGATCGAGCGCGCGGTTCCTGAGATCCAGCAATTGGATCGCTTCGGCCCGCTCCGCCTTGGCGAACGCGGACGCCCACTCGCGGGTGACGGCAGTCGACTCGCGCGCCGATGGAGCCGTGACGGTGAGCGACAGGAGGTCCCTCGTCGGGTTGAGCGCGGCGCGGAAGTCGACGCTCGGATCGTCCAGAGACAGCTGTACCGAGAGCAACGCGGCTCGACGGGTGCTGGGTGCGAGCGCGAGCGTGCGCGGATCGGCGAGCTTGAAGGTGCGCGAGGTCGTGGTCGACGTCGAGAGAGAGGGCGCGGTGAGCGCGACGCGGATCGTGACGGTGCTGCTAAAGCGGTCGGATCCTGCCGCGACTCCGGCGTGATCCGGAGCGTTGCGCCAGGAGACGATGATTGCGACCGACGCGAACAGCGACACGACGACCGCGACCGCGATCGTCTGGCGCGTGACTCGTTCGCGAACGAGGCCGCGCCGATGCGTCGCCCGCACGTCGTCGAGCGCATCGTCCTCGCGCAGTTGCCCGGGTTCGACCGCGTGTCGCAGCTCGTCGCGGAGCCGTTCATCCAGGTCCATCGGTCACCTCCTCACGCAAACAGGCAGCGAGCGCGGAGCGACCGCGCGACAGATGGGTCTTGACCGTCCCCTCACTACATCCGAGCAGCGACGCGATCTCTGCCACCGGGCGGTCTTCGAGGTAGTGCAGCGCGATCACCGCGCGCTGCTGTCGAGGCAGGGTCAGCAACGCGCGGCGCACGTCGCCACTGACAGACTCCGGCTCATCGGCGTTCCTGGAGGCGACGGTACGCAGCAGTAGCCGCCCGCGTGCGTCCCGTCGTCGCGCTCGCACCGCATCTCGAATGGCCACCCTTCGCACCCATCCGCCGGGGCTCTCCATCTCCTGAACCTTCTTCCAGTGCCGCAGCACCTGTACGAACGCGTCTTGTGCGATCTCGCGGGCGACTTCCCAGTTGCCGACGATGAGATACGCGGTGCGGGTGATCGGCCCGAACTCGCGTCGAAAGAGCGCGTCGAACGCAGCATCTGCGTCGTCCGGGCTCTCCGCCCTTCGTTTCATCAATCACCAGTCTCACAGTGCCGAGCCGCGAGATGGGTTGACACGCGTGAGCGATTCAGTCGCGATCGATGGGCTGGCGGAGCAGCAGGATGTCGTAGGTCGCCTTCATCGCGCCGCCGATGATCAGGGGCCAGCCGAAGCTCGACTTGTCGAGGAGAAAGCCGGCGAGCGCGGGGGTGAGCGCGGTCGCGAGGCTGCGGGGAACGTTGGTGAGGCTGGCCGCCGCCGCCCGCTCGTCGGGATCGACGAGCCGCATCACCAGCGCCTGACGCGCGGGAATGTCCAGCTGCGACAGCGTGGCGCGCATGAGGAGCAGCGTGATCGCGAGCGGCGCGCTCGGAACGATGCCGGCCAGGATCAGGAACCCGTTGGCGGGAAGGTGCGTGAACACCATCGTGCGCACGAGGCCGATCCGGCGCGCGATCGGCGCCGCCAACAGTTGCGAGAACGCGGAAAGCGTTCCTGCCGCGGCAAGGGTGCCGCCGATCACCGCGGGCGAGAGACCGAAGCGCAGGTCGAGGTAGAGGACGAGCAGCGCGTTGACGGCGAATCCACCTCCGGCCGCGTCGAGCGAGAACAGTGCGGAGAGCCGGATCACGATCTTCCGCGACTTGTGCAGGCCGCGGCGCTGGTCTCCGGCGGGCTTGTCGGTGCGGAGTCCGCGGTAGATGAACGCGGCGATCACCGCGGTGATCACGTAGAGGAGGAACGAGAGCCGCTCGACCCTGACGACGTCCCAATGGTTCGCGGTCGCGAGCCGGCGCGGGGCCGCGGACGCCAAGGCGCCCGCGGCCGCCGCGAGCGCGGCGCCCAGGTTGTAGATCGCGAAGCGGTGGGGCCGTTCCGCCTCCGTTGTGAGATCCGCGAGCGCAGCTTGCTCCATCGGGAGGAACAAGCTGACGTCGCCGCCCGACGGATTGAGCGTGCCGATGAAGCCCACGATCACCAGCGGCCAGAACCGCGTCACCGCGGAGAAGCCGACACCGGTGAACGCCATGAGCGCGCACGACGCGAGCAGCACCGAGCGGGCACCGAGGCGCGCGAACCGCAATCCCGCCCAGAGTGTCAGCGCGGCCGACCCGAGCAGCGTCGCGGTCACGATCACGCCGATCTGGAACGCGTCGAAGCCGAGATCCTGGAGGTAGCGGGCGAGCAGCACGCTCACGAAACCGTCGGCGAACGCGCGAACCGCGCGTGCGACTTCGAGTCGGCGGGTAGCGGGCCTAGCCACGGCGCATGCTAGATCGCGACGCCTTTGAAGGATCGTTTACAAAGGCGTCCAGCGCGTTGCCGGTTGCGCGAGCCACTGCAACATCTCGCGCCGTGTCGTCGGGCCGTTCGCGCGCGACCCCGCGGGCAGCACGCCTTCGTCGCGCAGGTGCGCGGCGACCGGCTGGGCGGTGGTGAGCGGATCGCTCGCGAGTGCGCACCGGGTTGCCTCGGCGTCGAGGTCGAACAGCTTCGCCGCGTTGAGTCCGAGCACCTGGTTCTTCACCGCGTCGGTGAGCGCCGGGTAGCCGAACTCGCTCTGGAACTGGTCGGAGATCGTGAACGCCCGGAACGCCTGGAGCTGGGCTTGCGGCGATCCGTACCAGACCGCGTCGGTGCCCCAGAGCACGCGGTGCTCGCCGACGCGCTTGAGCAGCTTGCCCAGCGTGTGCGCGGCCGTGGTCGGGTCACGCAGTACCTCGCGCCATACCGTGCCGACATCGACCCAGACGTTGCTGTTCGGTGGCACGTTGTGGACGTCGAGCGATCGCATGAACGTGTCGATGCCGAGGCTCGCGTTCGCGTCGTACGCGCCTTCGGTGTGATTCTTGTCCCACGCGCCGTGGAACACGACGAACTGCATGTCCGGGAACTGGCGCGAGACGGCGACCATGTCGTCGGGCCGGTTGTGCGCGGCGTCGAACCGCACGAGCGGGAGACCCTTGTGGGCGATGAAGATCTTCACGCCGAGGTCATGGGCCTTCTGGATCACGGGGAGCCCGATCGCGGGATCATCGAGCGCGAACCCCCGACCGTTCGGACCCCAAGCGGTATAGACCTTGAACGCCGCGACCTTGCCGGTGTTCGCGGCCGACTCCATCTGGGCGAGTCGACTGTTCAGGTCTCCGAAGTTCGGCGCGATCACGTTGTGCACCAACACGCGGGGCGCGCCGCCGTGGGTGAGCTGGGCTGCGAAGTGTTGCGTTCCGAGCTGGTCGCCGAACGGGACCGGCGCATCGTCGGGTCCCGAGTTGGGCACGTCGGAGAGCATCGCGACGGTCGTGTCGCTCGCGAGGAACAGATCGTGCAGGTACGCGGCGCGACTCGCGCACTCGAGCTGGTTCGCGGCGCCGCAGTTGGGAACCATGCCGAGCACGAGCTGCACGGTGTCGGGGGCGTTCTTGGTCCACACTCCGTCGGGCATCACGTGGTGGGTGTGCACGTCGACGACGAACTGCCCATTGCCACCGAGGGCGTGCTCGCACGCTTCGACCTCGTGCGTCGGCGGCACGGTGTAGGAGCCGCCCGGACGCGAGGTCGTCGTGCGCGCGGTGGTCGAGGGATGACTCGGGGGCGAGGCACGCGACGCCGACGAGCTGCACGCGGCGAGGTCGATGGTGGCGAGCACGGCCGCGACACCTCCCGCGGTCTGCAAGAAACGGCGCCGGTCGATTCCCGCCTTGCGCGCGGCCTCGTCGGCGTGCGCGAGCGCGGCCCGGGCGACGTCACGATCGTGTCGCGACGGCGGATCCGGGACGTACTCGCCGTTGGTGGCGGGCGTGACCCCGAGCGGGAGACGAATCTCTCCCTCGGGGTCGTCATCGCGCCGGCGCGTCACATGCGCACGATAGGTCTCAGGAACCCGGAATGGCCTTCGGGGATCCCACGGTGGACTCGGGCGCCGGCGCGGGCTCGGGCGGCGCGACGCCGGGTTGCGGAACCGGCACCGGTGGGATGATCGGGTTGGCGAAGTCGATGCCCGCCGGGTCGAGCGCGAGCTCTTCGACATCGGACGAGCTGCCGTCGACCGTGGTGTGGAACACGTAAGTGGGTACCAGATCCACGACGTTGCTGTTGCCGTCGACCGCGTCCCAACGCGCGAGCCCGAGCGACACGCCCGTCACGTGAACGTCGACCGGCTCGACCGGGGTTGTGTCGACCGGGATGGTGTCGGGGGGCTGCGAGCCAGGCGGCTGCGAGTCAACCGGCGTCGGCGCTCCGACCGCGGGGTCGACCTGCGCGTTCACCGGCACGTCACCGGCGATCGCGGCCGGCTCGCGCCCACCGAAGTTCGTGTCGCCCTTCCGCAGCGCGGCGAACGCGTCGGCGGTCGGACGCAGGTCGTAGGTACCGAGAACCTCGGCCGAGCCCCACTCCCCGTAAAGCGAATCGATCCGGCTGCGTTCGCCGACCGTCACGTTCCAGCCGACGCCGCTGACGCGCACGCCGTCGATGACGAGTTTGAACGACACGTCGCGCGCCGTTACCGCTCGGGTAGATCCCGAGCAGTCCGCACCGACCGTGCACGTGATCGCGATCCCGCCGGAGTCGTTCACCTGGGTGTCCCACTGCTGCCCGTCGAGCACACCCATTCGATCGAGCAGCGCCCGCGCGATCCCTTCGGCGTCGCTCGCGTTCGGCACGTCGACCGGCGGAGCGAGCTTCGGCGGAAGCTCCGTAACCCCCGGATCGGTGGGCGCCGGCACCGCGATCGCGGACGGCTTCTCACCCGTGCCGGCCGACGGTGGCGACGAGCCACTCGAGCCGCCGCCCACGTCGTTGCCACCGGGGTAGTACGAGATCTGGGTGGCGCCGTAGTTCGTCGTGACCGTGAGCGTCGCGTCGGCGTCGCTCGCCGCGAATCCGTCGATCGTCGTGGTGGCGGGGGAGCTGATCCCGAGCGCGGCGGCGAGCCGGTTGACTTCCGCGATGTCGACGGCGTGGGCAGTCCACCGGTAGACCGGCGCCTGCGTCCCGAGGTCGGGAAGCGTGCCGTCGAGGACGTAGTTCGTCAGCCGGTACGGCATCGCATTCGGCGCCCCCGCGGCATCGGCGGCGCCCGTGCGGGCCGTCGCCTTCGCGAGCGAAAGCTTCGGCGTCGTCTGCGGCGACGCATGCGGCGACGCGGCCGATCCGCACCCGGCGGCGACGAGCACGGCGAATGCGAACATCGGGATACGGGCAAGACTCGGCTTCATCATCGGTCCTCTCTGAGCGATCGCCACTCAGACGCCGGCCGGCCCGACGAAGTTCCCCGGCGCTTCGGGTTGACCCGGGATCGCGCGTCGACCGTACCCTGGAACCCGTGGGTCTCTACGCCGAGCACGTGCTGCCGCGCCTCACGAACGTCCTGCTGGGGAATGCCGAGTTCGGGCGCAAGTTCCGGGCTCGCGCCTGCGCGGGACTCCGGGGCGACGTGATCGAGCTGGGGTTCGGCTCGGGGCTCAACCTGCCGTACCTGCCGCCCGAGGTCATGGGGATCTGGACCGTCGAGCCGTCACGCGTTGCCCTGGAGCTGGCGCGGTCGCGCATCGACGGGTCGAACATCGCCGTGCACACGGGCTCGCTCGACGGTGCGCGTCTCGGCTTTCCCGACGACCGGTTCGATGCCGCGCTCTCGACGATGACGCTCTGCACGATCCCCGACGTGGACGCGGCGCTGGCCGAGTTGCGGCGGGTGCTGAAGCCCGGCGCCGAGTTCCACTTCGCCGAGCACGGACTCGCAGAGGATCAGAACGTTGCTCGCCGCCAGCACCGATTCGAGCCGATGCAGAAGCGCTTCGCCGGCGGATGCCATCTCGCTCGCGACATCTCGGCATTGATCACCGCCGCCGGCTTCGAGGTCACCGAGCTCGACCGGCGGTTCATGAAGGGCCCGAAGCCCTGGAGCTACATGTACGCGGGACGCGCGACCAATCCCTGACGCCGGCAATCCCTGACGCCGGCAATCCCTGACGCCGGGAACTACGCGAGCGTCGCGTACGTCTCCCACACGACCACGTGCGCGCCGTCGTCACGCGCGGTCACGTCGACCGCACCCGCGTCGACGAGGCGTGCCGCGTCGCCGGTTCCGAGCGGCGGAGATCCGGCCAGCTCGGCGCTCCCTTCCGCGACGAACACGTGGACGAACGGCGCCGCCGGGAGCGTGACCCCACGGCCGGGGCCGAGGCGCGCGACCCACAACGTCGCGTCGCGCTGGTGGATCTGTATCGCCGAACCGGCTTCTCGGCCGGACGCGAGCGCGAACAACGTGTCGGGCTCGAGCCGATCGCTCACGTCCTGCTGCTGGTAGCCGGGCGGGATGCCGGGTGTGTCCGGTGGCACCCACATCTGGAGGAGGTGCACCGGTTCGGTCGTGCTCGCGTTCGTCTCCGAGTGCCGGATGCCGGTACCCGCGCTCATGCGCTGCGCGACGTTGCGCGTGATGAGGCCGATGTTGCCCTCGGTGTCCCGGTGCTCGAGCGCACCGTCGAGGACCCAGGTGACGATTTCCATGTCTCGATGCGGGTGCATCCCGAAGCCGCGGCCGGGCGCGACCACGTCGTCGTTCAGGACGCGCAACAGCCCGTGGTGCGTGTTCCGGGGGTCGTAGAACTCGCCGAAGCTGAAGCTGTGCCACGAGTCGAGCCAGTCGATCTCGGTGTGGAACCGCCCGGCGGCCGGGCGGAAATCGGTCGCGCTCATGGCCCCGGTTTACCCGATGGCTTGCGGGCGCGGAATCGCACCGCGTACTCATTGGTCTCCACGTCGATGTCGACGAAGCCGGCGCGTGCGAGCCGGGCCGGCAACCCGGCCGGATCGACGGGTACGTAGGTGTCGTCCACGTGCAGCGCGCGTAGGTCTTCGGAGTCGAGGCTGTCCTGGCCCGCCAGCACACCCCCCGGGCGCAGGATGCGGCAGATCTCGGCGAACAATGCGTCCTGACGTTCGGCGTCGGGCACGTGGTGGAGCATCGTCAGGCACACCGCGCCGGTGAATCGATCGGCGGGGAGTTGCGTACGCGTTGCGTCGGCATGAATCACCGTCACGTTCGTATCCGCGAGCCGCGCCGACAACGACGCGGCGAGCTCGTCGTGGATCTCGACCGCGGTGAGCTGAGCGACCAACGTCTGCAACACGTCGGTCGTGAGGCCGGGGCCCGGTCCGACCTCGACGACGTCGTCGCCGAGATCGACGGGCTCCAGCACCCACGGAATGATCCACCGCTCGACGGCATCGGCCCATTCGGCGCTCGAGCACAACTCGAGGTGCGCCTGGTTCATGGTTGGCCTCTCGTTCGGTTTCTACTCGGCGTTTTTGTCGTACTGCATCGCACCGATCGCATTGCCCGACGGGTCGGCGAAGAAGATGAGGTGACCGACGCCGCTGATCGTGAACCGGTCCATCACGATCGTCCCGCCCGCGTCGCGCACTGCCTGCGCGATCGCGTCGACGTCTTCCACCGCGAACGTGCATTCGAGGCCGACGGTCTTCACGCCCTCGATGAGTGTCCGGCGCTGCTGGATCGCGCCGCGCACGCCCGGATCGTCTTCGGATCCGGTCTGGATCTGGAAGAAGCCGGGCGGACCCCAGGCGTGGAATGTCCAACCGAGCACGGACTCGTAGAAGCGGCGGCTCGCGTCGACGTCGTCGGCATTGATCGCGAAGTGGGACAGGTTCGAGTGCATGGGCTCCACGCTCCCAGAGTCCCAGGGCGGCGGACCTTCTACAGTCTGACGACGTATGTCGATTTCACGACAGCCCGGAGTGCGGACCGAGCCGTCGGTCCGCGGCTACTCCGTGACGCACCCGGCGGGATCCGCGGTGCTGCCCATCGAGCCCGGTTGGGACCAGCTCCTCTACGCGGCGTCGGGTGTGATGACGGTGTCGACGCCCGCCGGCTCGTGGGTCATCCCGCCGCACCGGGCGCTCTGGATCCCCGATGGCGCGCCCGCGTCGGTGCACACCCGCGGGCGGGTCGCGGTCCGGACGCTCTACATCGCGTCGTCGTTGCGGTCGCTCCCCGCGCAGACGCGCGCCGTGAACGTGCCGCCGCTCGTGCGGGAGCTGTTGCTCCACGCAGTGCGATCGTGTCCGCTCGACCTCGGGCGCTCGACCGACGCGGCGCTGCTCACCGTGCTGCTGGATCAGCTGCGCACGATTCCCGATGCGCCGCTGCAACTTCCCCGACCGCGCGAGGAGCGCGCCGCGGAGCTCGCGGTCGCCCTCATCGACGATCCCGCGCTCGACCTCGCGATGCTGGCGACGCGCGTCGGCGCGAGCCGGCGCACGCTCGAGCGGGTTTTCACGCGCGAGACCGGGATGACGCTCGGCGCCTGGCGCCGGCGCGCCCGCATGCTGCGCGCCCTCGAGCTCCTGGCGATCGGCACCACGGTGACCGCGACGGCCGCGACCGTCGGCTACGCGACGCCGAGCTCGTTCGTGGCTTCGTTCCGGCAGGAGCTCGGCCACCCGCCGGGCCGGCTCCTTCACAACGGGGCGTAGAACCGGCGTTGGCTCATTCGGTGTACTTGCCGAGCTGGCGGAACCAACCCAGCGTGTCTTCCACTCCCCACGATTCCGCGAGCCGGCCGTTGGCGACGCGATACACCGTGGCACCCGGCTTCTCGTAGCGCTGACCCGCGGGTTCGACACCGAGAAACGACCGGCCGGTGAGCGTTCCCCGCTCGATGTAGCGATTCACGATCTTGTCGCCTTCCACCACGAGGTCCTCGATCGTGATCGCGACGTCGGGAAACGACTTGCGCAGCATCCGGCACACCATCACGTAATGGTCGCGCCCGACGTTGGCCTTGCCCTCGGCGCCGTAGCGCGCGGTGTAGTCGTCGGCGAGCGTGCTCTCGCACACCGTCCAGTCACCACGGTTGAAGCCCTCCTCGATGTGGCGGCGCACGAGCGCCTTCATCGATTCGGGCGTCACCGCACTGGGCTAGTCGTCGTCTTCGTCGTCCTCATCCTCATCGTCGTCCTCGTCGATCAACAGGCTGTACGCACGCGCGAGCGTCAGCACCTCGTCGGTGTCGGCGCTGATCGCGTGATACGCGATGCGCTCGAACAATGCGTCCCGGACCTCTTCGGCTGTGGCCACGAAATCCTCCTCCATTGCAGACACGCCGACGATAGAGCGAGACGCGGCGGGCGTCGGTGACCCGACCTCTGGCAACATGCCGGTCGTGACGCAACGCCTCGCCGGTCGTCGTGTGGTCGTGGTCGGTGCCGGAACGCGCGCCTCGGACGATCCGGACGCACCCGTCGGCAACGGCCGGGCGATCGCCGTGCTCGCCGCGAGAGAGGGCGCCACCGTCGCATGCGTGGATCGCGACGGTCCCGCCGCGGAGGAGACCGCCCGGCTCGTCGCGGCCGAGGGCGCGCGGGCGCCGGTCGTCGTGGGTGACGTCGTCGACGAGTTGGCGTGCGCGCGGATCATCGACGAGTCATTCGACGCGCTCGGCGGGATCGACGGACTGGTCTGCAACGTCGGGATCGGCCAGGGCCGCGGACTGGCGGAAACGTCGGTCGCCCAATGGGACCTCGTGACCGCGGTCAACATGCGCGCCCACTTCTTGCTTTGCCGGGCCGCCCTCCCCCGGATGACCGCCGGCGGCGCGATCGTCTTCGTCTCGTCCATCGCGGGACTGCGCCCCGGCACGCGGATGCCGGCCTACGACACGACGAAGGCGGCGCTGAGTGGCTTGTGCCGGCACGTCGCGTTCGAGGGGGCGCGCCAGGGCGTGCGCGCCAACATCGTCGCACCGGGATTGATCGACACCCCGCTCGGCCGGCGCGCCACCGCGGGTCGTCCGAGCCGGGGTCGCACGCCGGTACCACTCGGCCGCCAGGGCACCGCATGGGAGGTCGCGGCGCCCGTCGTGTTTCTCCTGAGCGACGATGCGAGCTACATCACGGGTCAGCTGATCGCCGTCGACGGCGGCCTCTCGACCCTTTGACGACTCTTCTATGAGGAGTCGTCGAGTCGCGACTCGACGAGGGCGGCGTTCGCAGCCGCGACCTCGCCGTCGGGGTCGAGCACGAGCTTCAACCCGGCTGACTTCAGCGCGTCGAGGAGGTCGAGCACGTCGACCTTGAACTGGCCCTGATCCTCGAGGCCGGCGGCAACCGCGTCCTGCAGTACGCCGAGGTTCAACACCCGGGCGATGAGCTGCGCGTACTCGGCCTGATGGCCTTCGGTCATACGTGAATGATCGCGCGGGCGTTACTTCAGGAACAACGGATTCAGCGGGGAGCCGCTCGCGCCCACGATCGGCATGGGCGCGGCGACGAAGAGCCCCTCGTAAGTGCCGTCGGTCGCACAATCGGTCGCGAGCTCGTCGAGATCGAACAGCTCTCCGACCAGGAGCCCGAGATCGCGTAGCGCGGCGACGTGCCACGTGAGGAACTCGTCGCCCGGTTCAGGCGGCACGACCGAGCACGCGGCGGTGTCGGTCGCGATCATCGCGACATCGTGATCGTGGAGCCATGGGATCGCCCGGGTCGAGATGCCCGGCTCGCTGCGCGTCGTCGCTTCGGGAGAGCCGGGCGCGAGACCGAGCTTCCAGCCCACATGACCCGTATGCACGAGGACGATGTCGCCGGCGCGCATGGTCACGCCCTGGGCACTCGCGGCGCCGTCGAGCTCGTCGGGACCAATCGGGAACCCGGGGTCGAGATGCTCGGCGCCGAGATGACGCGCGACATCGAGCAGCACGCCGCGCCCCACGATGCCGCGGGCGAGGTGGTGCACACCGAGCCGGCGGGCGCCGCCCGTCGCCGTCACGAGCCCGGCCCAGTATCCGTTGTAGAGCGTGGAGTCGCCGCCGACGTGGCCGAAGCCGTCGAGCTGGGTCGATGCCTGCAGCGCCATCACGATGTAGTCGTCCGATACGGGATAGCGCGCGCCGCCGCGGCCGCTGCCGAGGATGCCGTCGCCCGCGGCCATTCCGTAGAAGTGCAGAGGCTCGGATCGATAGCCACCCGGCGTCGGCGGTCCGATCGGGAGCGCGAGCGAGAAGCGCTTCCCGGTCTTCACCAACGCCGCCGCGGCCGCCACGCGCCCGGGGGTGAGATGATTCGCGGTGCCGATCTGGTCGAGGTCGCCGAAGCGGCCCCAATTGTTGCGCGGCCCGGGCTCGGCGCCCGCGACCTTGCCGCGTTCGTCGACGCGGTAGGGCGGCGGATCCCAGCCCGGAAAAGGAACGTCGGGGATGTCTCGCACGCACCGGACCTTAGAATGTCCCTCGAAAACGTGCCGGGCCCGCAAGCGCAGCCGAGGTGAAGCATGACGACCAACGTTCCCGCGAACGCCGAGTCGACCACGCCCCATTGGCGGGGGATCAACCACCTGGCGCTCGTGACCAACGACATGGACGCGACGGTCCGCTTCTACCACGGCACGCTCGGCGCCCGGCTCGTCGCCACGATCGGCGCACCCGGGTTCCGCCATTACTTCTTCGAGTTCGGCGAGCAGTGCACCGTCGCGTTCTTCGAGTACACCGATTCGCCGACCGAACCCTTCGAGAAGCCGGCCGGTGTTCCCGACGCGCGTGCGCCGCAGTTCGACCACATCTCGTTCAACGTGCCCGACGAAGATGCGTTGCTCGACCTCCGCCGGCGGCTGAAAGGTGCCGACTGCGAGGTGACCGACGTCGTCGATCACGGCTTCATCCACTCGATCTACTTCAGCGACCCCAACGGGATCGCGCTCGAAGCGTCGTACTGGCTCGTCGACGCGACCGGCCGGCCGGCGGACTACGCGGACACGCGGCTCTTCTCCGACGCAAATCCGGTTGCCGCAGTACGCGAGCTGCAAGCCGACGGCGCGGTCACGTCGGTGCCGAAGACCTGGCTCGTCTAGGGCCTTCGCTCAACTCGCTTGGGCCAGACGCGCGATCGCGTCGGCTCCTTCGTGCGCGAGCTCGAAGTACCGCGTCGCCCGGCGTCCGCTCCACCGCTGAGGATTGCGCGCGACCGGGCGGAGCATGAGCACGGTCGCGTCGTTCGACCAGGCGCCGACTTCCACCTCGACCCGGGCGACGCGTTGCCCGCGGCTGGTGTGCAGCGTTCCCTGCGCCACGAACGACTCCTGCGCCGGGAACGGGGCGCGGGAGAAGCGCTGGTCGACGATCAGGCGGCCGTGTGATCCGAGCTCGAGCTCGCCGCCGGTGCCGACGCTCGCCGGGTCGCAGAGCGTCCGCTGCACGTCGGCGAGGGGTTGGTTGATCCGTCTCTGCAATACGAAGGTGGGCCAATCGAGCGACATCGTGTTCTCCTCGTATTCGTCGTATGTGTTCCCTTCGCATCAAGTATCGGCGCCTGGGGTTGCAACCTGGTCTCGAACGCGCGAAGTCGGGGCGAACTGCGCGTGAGCAGCGTGTTACTTCCCGCCCGGGTGCTTCAGTTCCGGAGATCGCGCCGCGGGAGGAATTTCACCGCCGCGCCGGTCGAGATCCGGGCCAGCTCCACGCTGGGTGACGATCGGGCCGGCTCGGCGCCGGGGTCGATCGTGACGAGCCAGGCGAGGCGCTCGCCGGCGAGCGGCGCGGTGGGCGCGCTGAACGCCCGGGGATTGATCGCCTGCGCGATCGCGTCGAGAGCGGGATGGGTCTCGCTCAACGTCGCGAGCCACGAGAGTCCGTCGTGCTCGCGGAAGCAAGGAGCATCCGCGAGCGCGAATCGAACCGTGCGGTCGTCGACGAGATCGATGCTCGGCGTCACGTAGGTGCGCGGATGGAACACGGGATGGAGTTGGAAGAGCTTGGCGATCGCCTCTGCGTCGTCGCCCGTGATCCCGAGCACGCTCGGAAGCCGGCCGGCGGCGACACCCGCGGTACCGGTGAACACCTGCGGCGCGTTGGCGAGCGCTTCGTTCACACCCCACCGGCTCGCGACGCAGTGGAGATAGGCGTGGGCGAGCAAGTGCGTCTGCACCGCGATTTCCTGGAGCGCGACTACGAGCGCGCGGTGCGACAGGTCCTCGAGCGTGAAGCCGGGATCGAACTCGCCCGAGTAGTCGAACCAACCGCCGGGTTCGGCCTCGGCGCCGGGGTCGTCGATCCCGACGCGCGCGATCTCCGACTCGCCGACCACGGACATGGTCGGGTGCGGTTCGACCGCGTCGCCGTCGGTCTCGTCGATCACTACGCGCCAATGGCAGTGCGGCGCGCGGTCGGCCGGTACGCGCGGCGGACGGTGGATCGGACGGACCTTGGCGTACGGGTTGGTCGCGCCGGCGGTCGCGTCGAAGGTCGGGTCTTCGATGTCGTGGCACATGCCGGTAACGAACTCTTCGCCCATCGGCTCCACGTCCATGAGCGCGCCGCAATGGTCGAGCCAGAACTCGCCGTGCTGCGCGTCGTCGACCTTGTACTGGAAGTCCATGAACTGATGCGGCGCGCCGATGTCGAGCTGGATGTTCTTGAAGATGGTCGGCACGTCGGCGTTGCCGAACCCGAGCGCGCGCTGCGTGCGCAGCGAGTAGAGGGGGCTGGCCGCCATCCACTCCTCGATCGCGATGTCGAGCATGTCCTGACGCGAGTGGCGCGAGAGAACGAGCGGGATGCCGACGCGATCCTGGAGGTGGCCGTGGAGCAGGTACTCGCGGCCGAGCGGCGCCAGCGCCCGGCGCGAGAAGTCGGCGAGGCCCACCGCGGGATCGAACGGGCCCGAGTAGTCGTCGCGCAGCTTCGCCGCCCCGCCGGTCACGTTGGGTCGGGCGTCACGCCGTGGCCTGGTCGGCGAGCTCGCCGAGGGTCATTGCCGCAGTGCCCTCGAACCGGCCCTTGTCCATGGCGCGGATCGACACGTCGTGGCCGGCGACCTCTGCCCGCAGCGCGCCGACCGTGCACCTCTCGCGCGCGCGATGCGCGAAGGGATCGAACCGGTACCAGCGCATCGCGTTCTCGTACGTGATCTTGTTCAGCTCGGCGTCGGTCACGTCGTACTTCGCCGCCATCCCTGCCAGCTCCTCCGGCGCGGCCGGCCACGGCGAGTCGGAGTGGGGATAGTCCTGTTCCCAACAGATGTTGTCGATGCCGATGTCGTCCCGGAGCTTGAGCCCGATCGGGTCGGCGATGAAGCACGTGAGGATGTGCTCGCGGAAGATGTCGGCGGGTGTGCGGTCGCCGAAGTCCTGGCCGGTCCAGAGGTGATGCATGTCGTAGGTGCGGTCGAGGCGATCGAGGAAGTACGGGATCCAGCCGGTTCCCCCTTCCGACAGCGCGACCCGCAACGCCGGGAACTCCTTGAACACCCGCGACCACACGAGATCGGCGGCAGCCGCGCAGATGTTCATGGGCTGGAGTGTGATCATCACGTCGATCGGCGCATCGGGCGCGGTGACCGCGAGTTGCCCGGAGGAGCCGAGGTGGATGTTGAGGATCGTTCCCTCCTCAACGAGCGCGCGCCACATCGGATCCCAGTGCGCGTCGTGGAAGCTCGGCAGGCCGAGTGTGTTCGGATTCTCGGTGAACGTAACGGAGTGGCATCCCTTCGCCGCCACGCGCCGGATCTCGGCCGCGCACAGGTCGGGATCCCACAACACCGGCAGCGCCATCGGGATGAAGCGGCCCGGATGCGTGCCGCACCACTCGTCGATGTGCCAGTCGTTGTAGGCCTGCACCACCGCGAGGGCGAGTTCCTTGTCGTCGCTCCCGAGGAACAAGCGGCCCGAGAACGACGGGAACGACGGGAAGCACATGCACGCGAGCACGCCGCCCGCGCTCATGTCCTTGACGCGTTCGTTCACCTCATAACACCCGGGCCGCATCTCGTCGAAGGCCGTCGGGTTGACGCCGTACTCCTCTTTGGGCCGGCCGGCGACCGCGTTGAGGCCGATGTTGGGAATCGTCTGCCCGTCGAAGATCCACACGTCGTCGCCGGCGTCGGTGTGCTCGACTCGCGGCGCGCGGCCGGCGTACTTCGCGGGCATCCGGCCCTCGAACAGGTGCGGCGGCTCGACGAGATGGTCGTCGACGCTGATGAAGATCATGTCGTCGACCCGCATGACTTCAGGGTACCCACGTCGTCAGGAAGATGACACGGGCGTCAGGCAGTGGGAAGATCCGACGCCGATCACACGACCCGATAACAGGAAGAGGAGCGCGACATGCCGGGGGCTCTGGACGGAGTGCGCGTGCTCGACCTGTCGTGGGGGATCGCGGGTCCGCTCGGGGTGCTGCTGCTCGCCGAGCAGGGCGCCGACGTGGTCAAGGTCGAGCCGCCCGGCGGCGATCCGTTCCGCGACTACAGCGGCTACGCGGTGTGGAACCGCTCCCGCCGCTCGGTAACCGTCGACCTGAAGCAACCGTCCGGCGCCGACGCGTTCCGCAAGCTCGCGGCCGACGCCGACGTGATCGTCGAGACCTTCCGCCCCGGCGTCACCGATCGCCTCGGCATCGGATACGACGCGCTGCACGAGCTGAACCCCCGGCTCGTCTACTGCTCCTGCCCGGCCTACCCCGCCGGCCACCGGTTCGCGCAGCGTCCCGGTTACGACGCGCTCGTGCAGGCGAGCAGTGGTCAGCAATGGGAGCAGCCCGGTTGGCGTCCGGGACCGATCTTCTTGCACATGCCGATGCCGAGCATGGGCGCGATGTTCCTCGTGCCCACCGGCATCCTCAGCGCGTTGATCGCTCGCGAGACGACCGGTCGTGGCCAACACGTGCGCACGTCGCTCTTCCAGGGGGCGCTGCTGTACACCACGCAGATCTGGACCTGGGTGCCCGGTGCCGACAGCGCGTTCTTCGGCACGATGGCCAAGACGTATCCGCCCGGTGTGCACCAGGAGATGGTCTTCGAGGTCGCCGACAACGAGTACGTGCACGCGTCGATCATGAGCGGCCTGGCGCCGGTGAAGACGCAGGACGCGATCCTCGGGCTCCCCGACCCGTCGGATCCCGAGAAGTACATGATGTTGTCGCCCGAGGAACGTGCCGAGCTCACCCCCAAGCGCCGCGCCGCGTACAAGCTCCACAAACGTGACGAGCTCATCGCCGAGTTCCGCGAGAACAACCACGCGATCGAAGCGATCGAGTCGATGGAGTACGCGTTGGGTGCGAACGGCGAACCCCATCCGCAGCTGGTCGCGAACGAGATGGTGGCCACCGTCGACGATCCGGAGCTCGGGCACACCACGCAGGTCGGTGTGCCGATCCACCTCGCGGGGACGCCCGGCGCGATTCGGGGGCCGCGGCCGAAGCCGGGACAGCACAACGAACAGATCTTCGGTGAGCTCGGTTACTCGCCGGCCGAGATCGCCGCGTTCAGCGGGGTGGGCTGATGCACGCGCTCGAAGGTGTCCGGCTGATCGACTTCGGCCAGTACCTCGCGGGACCGTTCGGCCCGATGGTGATCGGCGACCTCGGTGCCGACGTCATCAAGGTCGAGCCCGTCACCGGCGACGGGATGCGGTTCGCCAACCAGCCGTTCTTCGGATGTCAGCGCGGCAAGCGTGACATCGCGCTCGACCTGAAGAGCGAACGCGGCCACAAGATCGCGCTGCAGCTCGTGGCGAACGCCGACATCGTGCATCACAACATGACGGCCGGCGTCGCGGTACGACTCGGCATCGGCTACGAGGACTGCAAGCGCGTCAAGGAAGACATCGTGTACTGCAACACGTGGGCGTATGGGCTCGAGGGCCCGCTCGCGCGCTTCGGCGGGCTCGACCCGCTCTACCAGGCGTCGGCCGGGCTCGAGTACGAGCAGGGACCCGTGCGCGAGGGCAACCCGCCGAATTATCTGCGCTTCGGGATGACCGACACCGCCAACGCGATGCTGTCGGTCGTCGGGTGCCTCGCCGCGCTCTACCACCAGCGCGTGACTGGAGTTGGCCAGGAGCTGTGGACGTCGCTCCTCGACGGCGGCTCGATGTTCGCGTCGGACGCGTTGCTCGTAGACGGTGAAGCGGTGCCGCGGCCGCGGCTCGACCGGGCCCAGACCGGCATGGACGCGCTGTACCGCTTGTACGAGACGCAGGAGGGCTGGATCCAGATCGCCGCGATCGAGGACGAGCACTGGGTCGGGCTGTGCAACGCGCTGAGCCTGCCCGAGCTCGTGGATGATTCTCGTTTCGCGACCCGTGCCGCCCGCGCCGAGCACCGCCAGCAGCTCGAAGCGTTGTTCATCCCGCGCTTCGTCGCGCGCACCGCGATCCAGTGGACGCGCATGCTCGACGCCGCGGGCGTTCCCAACGAGATTGCCTTCGATTCGCATGCCGGAGAGCTCCAGCACTTCGACGGTGACAACGAGCGACTCGGGCTCGTCGCCGAATACGACCATCCGTTGCTCGGGCGTATGCGCCAGTACGGCGCCTTGATCGACTTCTCGGAGACACCCGGGCTCATTCACGGCCCGCCGCCGCTCGTGGGTCAGAACACGATCGAGATCCTCGAGTGGCTCGGCTACTCGCAGGCCGAGATGGACGAGCTCAAGGCGCAACGAGTCGTCTACTGGCCCGACGACGACTACGGCTGGAACGTCTAGCAGTGGCGAGGGTCCCCGAGGGTGTCGTTTGGGTACTGATCGTCCTCGCTGGTTCCTCGCTCGCCGCGTGCAGCAGCGACAGCGGCCAGACCGTGAATGTCACCGCTGGTGACTTCTCGTTGAAGGCGGCCGTCCCGAGCGTGTCGGCCGGCACGATTTCGTTCGAGGTCCACAACACCGGTGGCTTCACACACGAGATGGTCGTGGTCGAGGCCGCCGACGCGAAAGGCCTCCCGACGAAGCCCGACGGCGAGGTCAACGAAGACGCGATTCCCAAGGCCGCTCAGGTCGGCGAGGTCACCAACGTGTTCCCCGGTCAGACCAAGACGTTGAAGGTGAAGCTCGCGCCCGGAACATACGTGCTCTTCTGCAATCTGGTCGACGGCGCCGCGACGGTGCACTTCAAGCGGGGCATGCACGCCGTCATCGTCGCCGGCGCGGCGTTGTGATCACGATCAAGTAATCGCGGCGGTTGCGCGCTCCCGTAGCTCGTACTTCAGAACCTTGCCGCTCGCGTTGAGCGGCAGCGCCTCGATCACCTGCACGTGGCGCGGCACCTTGAAGTTCGCCATGCGCTCGCGGCACCACGCGGTCAACTCGTCACCATCGATGCGCTGTCCCGGTCGAGTGACGATGAACGCGTACCCGACCTCGCCCATGCGCTCGTCGGGCACTCCCACGATCGCGACCTGACTGACGGCGGGATGGTCGCTCACCATGTTCTCGATCTCGGCCGGGTACGCATTGAACCCGCCGATGATGAACATGTCCTTCATGCGATCGGTGATCCGCAGGTTGCCGCGCTCGTCGAGCACGCCCACATCGCCGGTGTGGAGCCACCCGCCGCCGTCGATCGCTTCGGCCGTACCCTCCGGGTCGTCGACGAATCCCTGCATCACGTTGTAACCGCGCACGACGACTTCGCCGGGCTCACCGGCCGGCAGCGCGTTGCCTTGATCATCGACCACGTGCACCTCGGTTCCCGGAATCGCCCGGCCCGCGGTTTTCGAGATGGTCTCGGGATCGTCGTCGTGACGGCACATGGTCGCGATGCCGGTTGCCTCGGTGAGGCCGTAGCCCGTTACGACGGTCTCGAACTTCAGCTCGTCGCGCATGCGCCGGATCATCTCGACCGGCACCGCGGCGGCACCGGTGACCGCCAGTCGCAACGAGGAGAGGTCGAAATCGGCGAGGCGCGGGTGATCGAGGATCGACTGGTAGACGGTCGGCGGGCCGGGCAGCATCGATATCGACTCGTCGGCCACGCGCTGCATGACCGTGTCGACGTTGAACACCGCGTGCGGAACGATCGTCGCGCCCTTGATCAGGCTGGCGAGGATGCCGGCCTTCAACCCGAACGAGTGGAAGAACGGGTTCACCACGAGGTAGCGGTCACCGGGCCGGAGGCCCACCACGGACGACCACGCGTCGTACGCCTGCACGCTCGCGCCGTGCGTCAACATCGCACCCTTGGGCTTTCCGGTCGTGCCCGACGTGAACAGGATGTCGGACATGCTGTCGCCGGTGAGCGCGGCGCGCCGTTCGTCGACGGCCGCGGGCGAAACGCCGGCGGCGCGCGCGACGAAGTCGGACCAGCTGACGGTTCCCTCGCTCGGGGATCCGCGCAACACGACGATCTGCTCGAGCGACGGCACCGGCTCGGCCGCGCTCAGGAGCTCGACGTAGTCGGTGTCGAGAAAGTCGGTCACGGTGAACAGGAGCTTGGCCCGGGATCGGTCGAGGATGTAGGCCGCTTCCGCGCCCTTGAAGCGGGTGTTCAACGGCACGACGACCGCGCCCGCGGCGTAGACACCGAGCGCGGCGAGCACCCATTCGGTGGTGTTCGGCGCCCAGATCGCGACGCGATCCCCGGCCTCGACCCCCGATGCGATCAGCGCGCGCGCGGTGGTGGTCGTGGCGGCGGCGAGCTGCGCGAACGTGAGCCGCTCGCGTTCGTCGACCAGCGCTTCGAGCGTTGCGAACTCGGAGGCGGCGCGTGCAACCACTCCGGGAATGGTCTGCGGCAGGGCGTCTCCGGACATGGTTTGCATACGATATGCAAAACAGGGAGCGTGGGCATGGCCGAGACCGGCCACATCACCGATGAGGGCGTCGCCCGGCTGCGCGCGCGCATCGGCGTCGCCGAGCCGCACCCGTTGCCCCCGCACTATTCGCTCCCCACCACCGACACGTTCCGCAACGTCGCCGTCGCCTACGGCGACGACAACCCGCTCTGGTGTGACCCCGAATACGGCGTGAAGACGCGTTGGGAGAGCGCCATCGCGCCGCCGCCGCTCGTTGGCGGCGACACGCTCGTCGGCGAAGACGAAGTGATCGCCGTCGCGGACGATCAGCGCGAGTTGATGCGAGGCGACCCGCTGCGCGGTGTCCACGCGTTCTACGCGGCGAGTGCGCGCGAGTGGTGGGCGCCGATGTATCCGCTCCGGCGGGTCTTCCGGCGCAACGCGCTCGTCGCCGCGCTCGACAAGCCGAGCGAGTTCGCCGGTCGGGCGATCCACGAGTGGACCGCGCAGGTGTTCCGCGACGAGTCCAACACGTTGCTCGCCGGTCAGTACCGGCTGATGGTGCGCACCGAGCGCGAGAAGGCGCGCGAGGCCAAGAAGTACGACGACGTGAAGCTCGCGGCGTACACCGACGAGGAAATCGGCGAGATCGAGGCCCAGTACGACCGCGAGACGCGGCGTGGTTCCGAGCCGCGCTGGTGGGAAGACGTGCGGGAGGGCGACGAGGTCGGGCCGATGGTGAAAGGCCCGCTCACCGTTACCGACATGATCTGCTGGCACGCGGGAATGGGCATGGGTCTCTACGGCGTGCGTCCGCTCCGGCTCGGCTACCAGAACCGCAAGCGCATCCCGCGGTTCTTCCACCGCGATCCGCAGAACGTGCCCGACGTGATGCAGCGAGTCCACTGGGACCCGGAGTTCGCGCGCCGCTCCGGCAACCCCACGACATTCGACTACGGCCGCATGCGCGAGACGTGGCTCATCCACCTCTGCACCGATTGGATGGGTGACGATGCCTGGCTGTGGAAGCTCGACTGCGAATTTCGGCGTTTCAACTATGTGGGCGACACCCAGTGGTTGCGGGGCCGGGTCGTCCGCACGTACGTCGCGCCCGGTGAGCGGCCGGCGGTCGATCTCGAGCTCGAAGCCGTGAACCAGCGGGGTGAGGCCACCACTCCGGGACATGCGACGGTGTTCCTGCCGAGCCGCGCGCACGGGCCGGTGCGCCTGCCCGACGCGCCGGGCAGCGCGCGTGATCTGCAAGGCGCGCTCGACGCGATCTCGGCGGAGTTCTCGCGGCGATGACCGACGCCAACTACGAGTCGGTCGCCGGCCTCGCGGTGGCGCTCGACGCGGGTGTGCTGCACGTCACACTCGACCGGCCCGACCAGCGCAACGCGATCAATGACGAGATGGTCGGCGCGTTCGTCGATGCGATGACCGCTGCCGCGACCGACGATCGCGTGCGCGTGATCGTGATCAGCGGCGCCGGTGATCACTTCTGCGGAGGGGCCGACATCGTCGCTCGCAACCGCGACCGGAATTCCAAGCCCCGAACCGGCAGCATCCAACGCCGGCTGCCGACCCAGGCCCATCGCCTGGTGCCGCTGCTGCTCGACGTGCAGGTTCCGGTCGTGTGCAGGGTCCGCGGCTGGGCGGCGGGTATCGGCTTCTCGCTCGCGCTCGCCGCCGACTTCACGGTCGCGGCCGATGACGCGAGGTTCTGGGAGCCGTTCACCGAGCGCGGCTTCACACCCGACAGCGGCGCAACGTGGTTGTTGCCGCGTCGCGTCGGCGAGGTGCGCGCCCGCGAGCTGCTCCTCCTCGGCCGCGAGCTCTCGGGCACCGAAGCCGCCGCGTGGGGCGCGATCCACGCGGCGGTCCCGGCGTCGGAGCTCGACGCCGCGATCGACGACCTCGTGGCCCGGCTCGCGGCCGGCCCGACCGTCGCGCTCGGTTTGGCCAAGTGGTTGCTGCACGCGGGGAGCGGTGTGCCGCTCGACCAGCACCTGCCGAACGAGGCGTTCGCCCTCGAGTTGTCGTCGCGCACCGACGATTTCCGGGAAGGGATGACCGCGTTCCGCGAACGCCGCGCGCCGAACTTCGAGGGACACTGAGTGAACGCGACGGAAACGGCACTCGCGGTGAGTCGCGAGACTGCCGATGTCGACGTGGTCGCCGCGGTGCGCGAGTGGATAGAGATGCATGTACCGCGCGCGTGGATCGACGCTGGTCGAGCGGGCGGTGCCGCCTCGATTCGCTCTGTGCGCACCCGCGCCGAGTACGAAGCGTGGTACCCGGAGTTCGCCGGTTCCGGGCTCGTCGCGCCGACCTGGCGCGTGACCTACGGCGGCCTCGACCTCGCACCGGCGACCGCGCGACTCGTGGAGCAGGAGCTCCGGCCCTTCAACCTCGGCCGGCTGAATCCGCTCGGCATCAACCTCTGCGCACCCGCGCTGTTCGCCCACGGCACCGAGGAACAGCGGCTGCGGTTCCTCCCACCGATCGTGCGAAACGTTGAGGTGTGGTGCCAGCTGTTCAGCGAGCCGGGGGCGGGCTCCGACCTCGCGTCGTTGGCCACGACCGCGACGCACGACGGTGACCGCTGGATCGTGACCGGTCAGAAGGTGTGGACCACGTGGGCGCACCTCGCTGACTTCGGCGTGTTGCTGGCCCGGACCGACACCGGCGTTCCCAAGCGCCAGGGCATCACCTACTTCTTGGTCGATCTGCACCAGCCGGGAATTGAGGTGCGGCCCTTGCGTCACATCGGGGGAGACGTCGACTTCAACGAGGTGTTCCTCGACGCCGCGGTCGTTCCCGATGCGCACCGCGTCGGCGGTGTGGGCGACGGGTGGACCGTTGCCAACGCGACACTCTCGGGTGAGCGCCAGATGGTGTCGGGTGCGGGCTCGGGCGGCGTCGACCGCATCGGTGGCCGCGGGATCGATCATGTGCTCGGGCTCGCGCGTGATCGTGATCGGACCCGTGACGCGGTCGTGCGCCAGGAGTTGATGCGTCTCTACAGCGAGGAGCGCATCCGCGACTGGACGAACCAGCGGGTGCGCGCGCAGGTGAAGGCCGGGCGCTCGCCCGGTCCGGAGAGCTCGATCGGCAAGGTGCACCAGGGCGGCCTCAACCAGCGGGTGCAACTGCTCGCGGTCGATGTCCTCGGTATGGACGCGATTGCCTGGTCCCGTGACGACGCGGCTGCCGGATACGGCGCGTCGCTGCCGGCAGAGGTGCGGGGCATGCTGCGCAGCCGGGCGAACACCATCGAGGGCGGCACCACCGAGGTCAATAAGAACGTCGTGGGCGAACGCGTGCTCGGCCTGCCGCGCGAGCCCGATCCCTGGCGCGCGTCGCCGTGGCGCGAGACACCCCGCAACTGATGGTCGACTGATGGATTACGAGACGCTCGTCGTGGAGCGAGACGGTCCGGTCGGGTGGCTGGTGTTCAACCGGCCCGCGGCGGCGAACGCGATGGACGCGCGCATGATGCACGAGCTCGAAGCCGCCTGGCTCGAGCTGGATCGCGATCCCGGCGTGCGGGTCATCGTGAACACCGGCGCCGGGAACGCGTTCCAAACCGGGCTCGACGTGGCCCAACTCAGCCGTGACCCCGACGCGCTGCGCGAGCAGAGCCGCCGGACCAAGCGTTTCGAGCTTCGCTTCACCGCATGGCACAACGACGTGAGCACGCCCGTGATCGCGGCCGTCAACGGCGTGTGCGCGGGCGGCGGACTGCACTTCGTCGCCGATGCCGACATCGTGATCGCGTCGGCGACTGCGACCTTTCTCGATCCCCACGTGTCGGTCGGCCAGGCGAGTGTGTACGAGACCATCGCGCTGGCGAAGAAGTCGCCGATGGAGGCGATACTGCGGATGGCGTTCACCGGCCGCCACGAACGCGTCCCCGCGGCGCGCGCGTACGAGCTGGGGATCGTGAGCCAGGTCGTGGACCCACCGGAACAGCTCCGCGCCGAAGCGCAGGCGCTCGGTGAGAAGATCGCACGCAACCCACCCGACGCGCTGGCCGCGGTCAAGCGCGCACTCCGGAACGCACTGGAGACGGCATGACGGTTCTACGCCCGTGACCTACCCCGAGCTCGAGACGCTGCGGTTGGAACGGGTCGGCCCCGTGGGGTGGCTGTTCAACAACCGTCCCGATCAGCTCAACGCGATGAACTCGCGCATGCGCGACGAGTTCGAGGTCGCGTGGCGGGCGCTCGACGCCGACCCCGAGGTACGCGTGATCGTGCACACCGGCGAGGGCCGGGCGTTCCAGACCGGCGTCGACGTCACCGAGATCGCATCGGACGGTGAGGGGATGGGGCGTTACCGCGAGTCGGTCGAGAATTTCGATTTCCACTTCACCGCGTGGCACAACGAGGTGTGGAAGCCCGTGATCACCGCGGTCAACGGGATTTGCGCGGGTGGCGGCTTCCACTGGATCGCCGATTCCGACATCGTGATCGCGGCGGCGGATGCGCAGTTCTTCGACCCGCACGTGTCGATCGGACAGGTGGTCTCGATCGAGGCGATCGGGCTGATGAAGCGGATGCCGGTGGAAGCGGTGATGCGCATGGCGTTCGTCGGCCGGCACGAGCGCATGTCGGCGGCGCGCGCGTACGAGCTCGGGATGGTGAGCGAGGTCGTCGATCCGTCCGACCGGTTGCGCGCGGCCGCGCAGGAGCTGGCGGAGAAGATTGCCCGCAACTCGCCCGCGGCGATGGCGGCGACGAAGCGCGCGCTGTGGGGCGCGCTGGAGCTCGGCCTCACCGACGCGTGTCGCGCCGGCGCCCGCGAGCTCGTGTCGATGTGGGGGCACCCCGACCAGGAGGAGGGCCCGCGAGCGTTCGCGGAGAAGCGCGAGCCGCGCTGGCAGCCGCTCGGCGACTCGAATTCGTGAAGGCCACGAGCATGAGTGAAGTCACGATCGGCACTGCCGTCATCGCGTTCATCGAGCCCCACGAGGGTCAAGCGCGCGAGTTCAACCGGTGGTATGAACGTGACCATTTCTACGCCGCAACAACTGCCGGGCCGGGTGCGTTCGCGGGCGCGCGCTGGGTTGCGACGCGCGCGTGCAAGGCAGTTCGGCCCGCGCGCGCGGTGTGGTTCGGCGAGGCGGCGCGCGGCTCATTCCTGACGACGGTCTGGGTGCTCGACGGCGCCCAGTCCGAGTGGGAAAGCTGGGTGGCGCACCAGATGGAGGTGGTCCGGGCCCAGAACCGGATGTTCGCGGGACGTGACCACATCCACACCGCGGTCTATCGATACTGCTGCGAGGTGCGCGCCGAAGATGCCCCGTCCGGCGCGGTGGCGCTCGACCATGGTTTCGCGGGCGTGATTGCGATGGCGGTCCCGCCCGGCGCCGAGTCGGCCGAAGCCTGCGCGCGCGAGATCGCCGGGCCCGAGCTGCCGGTGGTCGTCGGGTTCACATCGGAGCGCGTGATCCTCTCGCAGGCCGATCCGCCCCCGCACTCACTCGTGCTCGGGTTCACACCCGACGATCCGTTGACCGCGTGGCGCTCGCGGGTCGAGCCCGCGCTCGCCCGATTGCCGGCGGTCGGTTTCGCGAGCCCGTTTCTCCGTACGATCCCCGGAACCGATGCGTACGTCGACGACCTGTAGGAGACGCAGAGCGGAGCCGACCGGAGGGGAGGCGCAGCCGGAGTCGACCAGTGAAGAAGGAACCCGTGAACCGCAAGCTGTACATCCACGAGCTGATCGACATCAAGGGACACAACCGCGCGCGGTACATGCACCACATGACCGCGAACTGGTGCCCGGTCGCGCGGCGCGAGCGCCACATGAGCTGCTTCGGGGTGTGGGCCACCGTCGGGTCGACCGGCGCGTGGCCGCAGGTCGTGAACATGTGGGAGCTCAACGGTTGGAAGGGTCTCGCCGCGAACTTCGAGCACGAGCTCGTCGGTCACGGTGCCCAGGACCCGTCGCTGGCCGAGTGGTGGTCGGTCGCGTCGGAGCTCCGATCGGGTGGCTTCGACCGGATCGTCGCGCCCGAGCGGTGGAATCCCACGATCGACGAGCTCACCAAGTCGGGGACGAAAGGTGCGGTGTACGCGCACGAGTTCGTCCGCGCCCCGATCGGCGGTGCGCGCGCATTCCTCGACGCGCTCGCAGAGACCGGCCGTCCCGCGGTCGAGGAGCTCGGGTTGCATTGTGTCGGCGCGTTCCGGGTGATGATGGCGACCGACAGCGAGGCGATCGTGATCTGGGCGATCCCCGACCTCGAAACCTGGGCGACGTTCGAACGGGCATGGGATCGGGGCGCGCTCGCCCAGTGGCGGCACCGGCTGATCGCCCTCGGCACCGACGTGCAGCGCACGCTGATGGTCGACGGGCCGCTCAGCCCGATGCGGATCGGCCGCCAGCCCGCGGTGGAAGACCGGCTCCCTCTGTCCGAGATCGGCCCTTGACCGCGTCGCTCGCCGCATTGCTCGACGGCGATCCCGCCGAGGTCGCCGTGTACGTCGACGAGGTCGCGACGACCCGCGCCGAGCTGCGCGCACTCGTCGACGGGTATACGGACGCGTTACGAGATGCGGATCTCGAAGGACGCTCGATTGGCGTGCTGGGCGCGAACGCGCCCGCGACGATCGCGGCGTGGTTCGCGGTCTGGACCACCGGCAGCGCGTTCGTGCCGCTCAACCCGCGCGTCCCGTCGGCCGAACGCGACCGCGCGATGGAGATCACGGGGGTCGCGGCCGTGCTCGACGTCGCAGGTATCGAGGCGCTGCCCCCCGAGCTCAGGGTGTTGTCGCCGGCGGAGCCCCGTCGCCTCGATGGCGGCGAGGCGATCATCCAGTTCACGTCGGGTACGACCGGCCGGCCCAAAGCGGTACCGCTGCGCCACGACACAATCCTCGGGCTGCTCGACGGGGTGATCGGAACCCTGCGGGGGAAGCAGGCCGGCGCGCGGGCGCGCATGCCGAACCTCGTTCCGGTGTCGCTCTCGCTCTGGGCCGGCATCTACCAGGTCCTGTTCGCGTTCTCGTTGGGCGTGCCGGTCGTGCTCATGGAGCAGTTCACACCCGCGGAGTTCGTTCGACTGGTGCGGGCGCACGGCATCCGCTCGTCGGTGCTGCCTCCCGCGGCGATGGTCATGTTGTTGCAGGATCCGAATGTCTCGTCGCTCGAACCGTTGCGCTACGTGCGCAGCGTGTCGGCGCCGCTGTCGCCCGCGCATGCCCGCGCGTTCCACGACCGCTTCGGAGTCGGGATTCTCAACGGCTACGGCCAGACCGAGCTCGGCGGCGAAGTCGTGGGTTGGAGCGCGGCCGACTGGAAGCAGTTCGGCGCCGCGAAGCTCGGCGCGGTCGGCCGTCCGCACGCGGGAATCGAGGTACGCGTGCAGGACGACGAGCTCCAGGTCCGGTCGGCATCAGCGCACGCGGTCGACCCGTCGACGCCGGGCGATCGGCTGACCGAAGACGGCTGGCTGCGCACGGGCGACCTCGCGCGGATCGACGACGACGGCTTCGTGTGGATCGACGGCCGGGTGAGCTCGATGATCAATCGCGGCGGGTTGAAAGTCTTCCCCGACGAGGTGGAGGAGCACCTCCGCGAGTACCCCGGCGTGCGTGACGCCGGCGTCGTCGGTGTCGCCGACGACCGCCTGGGCGAGGTGCCGTGGGCGTTCCTCGTGCTCGCGCCCGGGTCCGACCTTGACGCCGAAGCGTTGCGCGACTGGTGCCGGGCGCGGATGGCGCCGTACAAGGTTCCCGCGGGCGTCACCGTCGTCGACGAGCTCCCCCGCAACGAGATCGGCAAGCTGCTCCGCCAAGACCTCACGAACCGGCCGGAGTGAGGCCGCGCATGCATGCCTCCTTCACGCCGGTTCGCATCCGTGTGCTCGCCGTGCTCGTCATCCTCGGATTCGGCGGGCTGGGAGTGGCGCTCGCGAGCGGCGGCAGTGCGCCGCGGGGACGGGTGACGGTCGCGCCGACGACCGCTCGTCGCGTGGCGACGACGACTCCGGCGAGCACCACTGCGGTCACGACGACCACCGCAGTCGCGACAACCACCGCGCCACCGACGACGTCGACCACGACCGTGCCCGCGCCGGCAACGACGGCGCCGACGATCGGGATGGTGCCGGCGCCTCCGGTCGTCATCACGGGGAGCGGAACATTGCAGGGCCGGACGATTGCGATCGACGCCGGGCACGACGGCGGCAACTACGCGCACGCGTCGGAGATCGGGCGGCCGATCTTCATCGGCACGCAGACGCGCGCCTGTGACACCACCGGCACCGCGACGAACGACGGCTACAGCGAGGCCGCGTACAACCTCGACGTCGCCCTGCGTCTGCGTGACCTCCTCCAGGCCGCGGGCGCCAACGTCGTCATGACCCGTACGACCAATGACGGCTGGGGACCGTGCATCGACGAGCGAGCGGCGATCGGCAACCGCGCGCGCGCGGACGCGGCGATCTCGATTCACGCCGACGGGGGGCCGGCCGGCGGCCGGGGCTTTCACGTGTTGTTGCCCGGGCTCGTGACCGGTTACACCGACGACATCTACTCGGCATCGCATGCGCTCGGGGTCGACATGCGCGACGCGTTTCTCGCGACCGGGATGCCGACTTCGACCTACTACGCGACCGACGGGCTCGCGGAGCGAACCGACCTGGGCGGGCTCAACCTTTCGAATGTCCCGAAGGTGTTCGTCGAGACAGGAAACATGCGCAACGCAACCGACGCCGCCCTGCTCGAGAGCGCCGACTTCCGCCGGCGCGAGGCCGAGGCCCTGGCCGCGGGACTGCGTCGCTTTCTCTAGCGGATCTGAGCGATCGACAACAGGCGGGCGCGCCCCAGGGTCGCCTGCGCATCCGTGCACTTGGGATCGCCGAGCGTGATCGGTGTGAACGTGAAGGCGAGCTGCTGGTGGCCCGTCACGTCGATGTCGACGGGTACCGGCGACTGCTCGTCGAGGTTCCGGTTCACGACCACCACCCCGTCGACAGCGATGTCGAGATGCACCTGATCGGCAGGATCGGTGGTGCCGGCGCTCAAAGCCGCGGTCGCGACGAGCTTGCGGTAGTGACCGGCGAGGAGGTAGCTCACGGTGAGCGGGGGTGCTCCGGGGCACACCGACACCTTCCAGGTGACGCTGCCGGGGTACGCGGCTCCGGCGATGGTCGCGGTATCGGTTCCGGTGCGCACGTTGCCGACACCGTTGAGGTCGCCGAGGTTCGTGGGAATCGGTCTACGCGCAACCGTGAGCCGCACGGTTTTGGCGAACGGCGCGCCGCCCGCAGGCGACTGCGCCAACACCGTTCCGTCGGAGACGCTCGCGTCCAACGCGTTGTCGACGGTCAGCTTCACGTTGAGCGTCGAGAGCGTCGCCCGAACCGTGTTGACTCCCTGACCGACGAAGTCGGGCATCTTGTCGGGTGGCCGCGATGTTGTGAGCTGCACGCCTTCGTCGACGGAGATGCCGGGGCTCGGAATCTGGTCGAGCACCGTGCCCGGGCCGACGTCGGCGCGTGGTACCTGCACGACGGTGATCAGCTTCGGGTCGACGCCCTCCTTGGTGAGGAGCGCGACCGCTTCCGGCAACTTGAAGGTGAGCACCGACGGCATCGGGATCGGACCGTCGCGGTGCGCCGTCGAGCGAAGCGCCGGGTGCTTGTCACCCGAGCCTGCGGCGACGACGATCGCGACGGCGATCAGCGCGACCGCGACGACTGCCGCGATCCACGGCAGGACGCGGCGCCGCGGCTCCCACCCGTATGAATCGTCCGGACCGGGCGGGCCGAAGTCGGTGGTCGAAATTGCCATCGTCGGGATATCGGCGCCCGAGATGCCCGTCGTAAGGGGGGAGTCGCCGAGGACGGGGACACCGCACCCCTCGCAGAAATGCGCGGCCGGCGCGAGCGTGCGCCCGCAATGGCGGCAATGGCCGACGCCGGTCACCGCGCGCCACTGCACCGATGGGTCACGGCCGGAAGGCTACGGCGCGGAGGCCGCCGTGCGCCTCGGTTCGGGGAATCAGTTGCCGGGTGACGGCGTTGAGCAATCCGATGTCTCGTGAACCCCAAACCTCCGAATCGACCGACTTCTTCGCCGAAGCCGCCTGCGAGGGCGCCGACACGGCCGTGTTCTTCCCCGTGTCCGACACCTTCGCCGGCGAGGCGAAGGCGATCTGCGCGACGTGCCCCGTCTCCGAGGCCTGCCTCGAGTACGCCATCTCGACCCGCCAGGGCGACGGCGTTTGGGGCGGCCTGACCGCTGTCGAGCGCCACCGCCTGCTCCGCCGCCGCCAGAAGGTGGCGCGCGAAGAAGGCCGCCAGACCAGCGCGGCGTAACTACTGGTCGACTCCGGCTCCGCCTCCCCTCCGGTCGCTCCGCCTGCGACTCCTTAGCCCGGCAGGGCGTAACACTCGATCGCGTTGGTCGCGAGTACGCGCGCGCGATCCGATGGCGCGAGGGGCGCGATGCGCTCCCGGAGCTCGTCGACCACACCCGGGTGGTACTCGGGGTGCGGATAGTCGCTCGCCCACAGGATCCGGTCGGTACCGAGCTTCTCGGCGGCCGCCGCGAGATTCCATTCCTCGGGCTCGAAGCTCACATAGCACTGCCGCGCGAAGTACTCGCTCGGCAACAGGTTCAGCCAACGCTTCTCGAGTGGGAACGCCTCGACCTGCTCGTCCATGCGCTCGAGGACCGACGGAACCCAGCCTCCGCTCGATTCGAGGAACACCAGCTTCAACGCCGGGAACCGTTCGCACACGCCGCCCATCAACAGCCGTCCCATCGTGACGATCATGTCGACGGTGTTCCCCACGGCCTGACCGAGCGCGGAACCGCCGTGGATCTCGTCCATTGCCATGTTGGTGATGGTCGTGTTCTCGCTCGTGGCGACGAGCCCGAACTTCCGGCACGCCCCGGGCGTGTCGACGTGCACCGCGGGATGAAACGCGACCGGCACGCTCAATCGTTCGCACGTCGACCAGAAGTCGTCGTAGACGTGGTGATTGAGGGGGAGCTCGTCGACGTACGCCGACGGACGGACGAACACACCGCGTAATCCGGCGTCGACGGCATGCTCGACCTCGTCACAGGCGCGCGGAACGTGCTGCAGTGGAACCGCCGCCACGCCGAACAAACGAGCCGGCTCGTAGGCACAGAACTCGGCGAGCCAGTCGTTGTACGCACGCTGGCAGTCGGCAACGAACGCGGTGTCGTGCAGCGCGTCGATCTCGTCGGTCGGACCGAAGAACATTGCCAGGCTCGGATAGAGCACGACGGCGTCGATGCCGTCGGCATCGAGGTCGGCGACGCGCGCCTTCGGTTCGTGCCCGCCGGGACGGCGCAGTCCTTCCATGAGGTCGTAGAACTCGCGGGGCGTCATCCCGACTGCGGCCGACATCTGGTCGTGGAGCTCGCGGCCGCCGCCGCGCACGATGCCACCGACATAGGTGGTCTCGTAGATCTCGTCTTCTACCGTCTTGCGCGGGACCCAATCACCCCACCGGTCGTGGTCGATCCGCTCCGGTGTCCAGATGTCGTTCGGCTCCTCCATGATGTGGCCGTCACCGTCGACCACCTGCATGCGTGTCATCACGCGATCATCCCCCGTTCAGGTGCCCCCGGGAAAGCGGTGGTGCGGCCGTCGCCACCACCGTCAAATCCGGCACCCTCGATCCGGCTCGCTCAATCCGGATGGCGGTCGGGCACGACGCGCAACGTCCGCTCACCGCGAGGGGGAGCCTGGAGGAGATGCGAACGCGCGATGATCGCGGCCTTCGACTCCCGGACGCGCTCGACGAGCTCGTCCACACTCTCACGAACGACGTACTTCGCGCCGTCGACGGGGGTGATCACGGTGTCGGGCGTCGACTCGATGCGCTCGATGAGATCGGGGTTCAGCGCGATCGCCGGCCCGTTCATACGCGTTGCGGTGATCATCGAGCCGTCCCTGGACATCAGCGGATGGCCCTTCCGGGCCCCTCTTCGATGTATCGGCAGCCGGCGGGACGGGTGAATGGAAGCGGGCCCACCACTGCATCGTGATGGGCCCGCCGGTCGAGTTTCCGCCCGTCCTGGCCGGTTCTTGCAAGCAATCCCTGCTCCGCCCTCGAGTGAGATCCGATCGGCGAATCTTCCCAAGACCTGAGCCAACGACAGCGCCGTTGGGCCGGGGAGAGACCGCCTACCGTGGCGGCATGCGGGTCCTCGTCGTCGGTGCGGGTGGAGTCGGACGCGCGATTGCCATCGCGGCGAACGAGTCCGAGGGCCTCGAATACGTCGTGGTTGCCGACCTCGACGAAGGCCGGGCGAAGCGCACGCTCGAGGGGCTCGATGAGTCACGCTTCGCGGCGGTGGGGGCCGACGCCTCCGACCGAGACGCCATCGCCGAGCTCGCCCGCTCGCAGCGGATCGACGTGATCGTCAACGCGTGCGATCCGCGGCTCAACCCTCCGATCTTCGCGGCGGCGTTCGACGCGAACTGCCACTACCTCGACATGGCCATGACGCTGTCGGAGCCGCATCCCGAGCGTCCGTACGAGCTGCCGGGGCGCATGCTCGGCGACGCGCAGTTCGCGGCCTCCGACTCCTGGCGCGACCGGGGGCTGCTCGCGCTGGTTGGCATCGGCGTGGAGCCCGGCCTCTCCGACGTGTTCGCGAAGTACGCGGCCGACCATCTCTTCAGCACCATCGACGAGATCGGCGTGCGCGACGGCTCCGACCTCGTGGTCGATGGCTACGACTTCGCGCCCACGTTCTCGATCTGGACCACCATCGAGGAGTGCCTGAACCCTCCGTTGGTCTGGGAACGCGGGCGCGGGTTCTTCACGCTGCGGCCGTTCTCGGGGCCCGAGACGTTCGTATTCCCTGCGGGCATCGGGCCCATCGAGTGCGTGCACGTCGAGCACGAGGAAGTGCTGCTGATCCCGCGCGCCGTCGGCTGCGAGCGCGTCACGTTCAAGTACGGCCTGGGCAACGAGTTCATCGAGGTGCTGCAGATGCTGGCCAAGACCGGGCTCGCGTCGACCACGCCGGTGCGCGTCCGCGGGGTCGACGTGGCGCCCCGTGACGTCGTCGCCGCGGTGTTGCCCGACCCGTCGACGCTCGGGGATCGCATGCACGGCCGCACCTGCGCGGGAACGTGGGTGACCGGCACCGGCCCCGGCGGCGAGCGCCGCGAGGTCTACCTGTACCACGTGTCCGACAACGCCGAGACGATGGCGCGTCACCAGTCCCAGGCCGTCGTGTGGCAGACCGCGATCAATCCCGTGATCGCGCTCGAGCTCCTCGCGTCGGGCGTGTGGGAGGGCGCCGGCGTGCTCGGCCCCGAGGCCTTCGACTCCGTGCCGTTCCTCGACCGCCTGCGCGACCGCGGCGAGGAGTGGCACGTGGACGAACGCGTCCCCTCCAACCGGCATGCGTAGATCCCCGTGTTCGTGGGTGTCCTCACGCCGATTCGGGGTCGAGAGCCGCCAGAAGATCGACGCCGACCTGGAAGACCGCGTACAGCTTCCCGAACGCAGTGGCCGTGTCGATGGTCGGCGGACCGACGGGTTCGCCGAACACGCAGTCGACGACGACGGCTGACGCCAACTCGACCTCGCGGACTTGGGCAACGGCGAACAGCGCCGCGGCTTCCATCTCGACCGTCAGCACACCTCGCCCGCGGAGATCCGTGATCTTCTCCTTGGATTCGCGAAAGGGCGCGTCGGTCGTCCAGGTGCGTCCCGATCGCAGCGCGACGCCGCCGCGTTCGAGCGCGGCCGCCAGCGCGTCGGTGAGCCCGGGATCGGGTCCTACCTCTACACCCGTCTCCACGTAGTGGTACGAAGTTCCTTCGTCGCGCACCGCGCCGGTGAGGACGACGACGTCGCCGGGTGTCTGGTCAGCACCGAGGCCTCCGGCAGTCCCGAGACTCAGGAACCGGCGCACACCCAACGCCACGAGTACTTCCAGTTGCGCCGCGACCGCCGGCGCGCCGATACCCATGCAACACACACCGACGCGCCCATCGGTCGCGTTCACGAGAAAGAACCGGCCCGGTCCCGGACCGAGCATGGGGTTCATCGTGTAGTGGTCGGGCTGCGCCGCACACAGCCCGTCGAAGCCGGCGTACGTTAAAATCACGCTTTCGGGAACCGCCCCCGGCTCCCAGCCCGCTCGGCGCAGATGCGCAACGAAGTCGTCCGCTCCGTACACGAAGTCCGCCACGCCGCCAGTCTGCTCTCTCGGCGGCCGGTGAGTCTCGAGTCCTCGATCAGTCTCTACTCGGACGGCAAGATCTGCCGCAACGGAAAGGCCCGCGCGCATGGGACAACCGGTCGTGCACTTCGAGATCATCGGCAAGGAAGCGGAGAAGCTCCGCTCGTTCTACGGCGGTCTGTTCGATTGGGAGTTCGACACCAGCGCACCGGTTTCGGATGCGGTGTCCGAGGCCGGTAACTACGGGTTCGTGGACCGGTACACGACCGGCGACGGGACGGGCATACGCGGCGGCGTCGGCGGAGGCCGTGACTACGCGGGTCACGCGATCTTCTACGTCGGGGTTCCCAGCGTCGAAGCAGCACTCCAGGCGGCCGAGCGACGGGGCGGGAAGCGCGTGTTGGGCCCCGCGAAGAATCCGGGAAACGATCTCGTCATCGGACACTTCACCGACCCCGAAGGCAACCTGATCGGAGTCGCGGGCGGCGCGTGAGGCGAGTGCACGACGAACCTTCACAATCTCCCGACAGGACCACGACGACGCGTCGTTATCGTCCTGCCGATGCCCGTCACTTTTTTTGCGCACCAAGCGCCGGTGCTGCCGATCGCGCGCCGGTGGCCGCACGCGGTCGACGGTGTCGCGCTCGCGGTCGGATCGATGGCGCCCGACCTGGCGTACGTCCTCAGCGGTTCGCGTTTCGACGTGTGGGCGCACGGCTTCCCCGGCGTGGTCACGTTCTGCGTGCCCGCGACGTTCGCCGCGTCGTGGCTCGTCGTGCGCGTGATGGCGCCGGTCGTTCCCGATCATCTGCCCGACCTCGGTCATTTCCACCTCAACGACTACCGCGGTCTGGCCACCCATCGCTTCCGCTTCGTGCGCTTCGTCGTGTGGGCCGAGCTCGGCGCGCTCTCGCACGTGTTTCTCGACGAGTTCACGCACGACTGGGGCTGGTTCGCCAATCACGTTTCCTGGTACGACAATCGCATCATCAAGGGTGAGCTCCTCGGCCGCGAATGGACCGTGTTTCGCGTGTTCCAATACATCGGACACGTCGGACTTACCGCGCTCTGCGTTGCGCTGTTCTGGAGGTACGGCCGCCAACGTTGGATGCGGGCGCGCGCCGACACAATCGCGCCGACCCCGACGAGCCCCGCGAGCTACGTCACGCTCTGGGGATGCTCGGCGACCGGGCTGCTCGTGGCCACGGCTTGGGTGTTGTCCGATCGTTTGGGCTCAGCCACGGACTTCCTGCGGGTGGCCTTCGGTCTGTTTGCAGGCATGCTCGCCGGCTGTCTGGCGGTCCGGGCGCTCATTGCGCGCGGGGTCGTTGCGCGCGCATAGCGAATCCGTCCGGAAACAAGAGAAGATTGCGCCCCTTGACAAACTCTTCTACAAAGAGAACTCTGTGTCACAGAGTGAAAGGGGGGGACCATATGACTGATACCAGCGTGATCGAGGTTCGAAACCGGACGCGGGCGGCACAGCACGTCGCGTCGTATCCGCTGCTCGCGATCGGCGTGCTGCTCGTGAACTACGGAGCCGTGAACTTCGCGAGAAGCCCGGTCGAGTGGCGTTTCGCGGGAGCACTCGCCTTCGTCGTGTTGTGGGGGCTTGGGTGAACGAATCGCAGGTCGGGGTCGGGCCCGCCCGCGGCGACTATCTCGCGATTGCGGCCGGAGTGTTCACTGCGACCCAGCTCACGCTCATCGATCCGGTCCCCGGCTGGGTCACGTACGAGCGGATGCCGGGAATCTGGGTCGCGATCGTCGGCGGCGGCCTGCTCGCGCTCGGGCTCGGGCGTCACGAGCGCGGCCTCGTCGGCTGGGCCGTTGCCATCATGGTGTTCGGCGTCGTGTGGTCGATCACCGACTACGGCTACTGGTCCAGCAAGTTCTCGAGCAGTCCGCTCGTCGGGCTCGGACCGCAGAGCGGTCCGGTCGCGTTGCTCGGGGTGCTCCTTACCGTCGTCGGCCTCGTCACCTATCAACGCGAGCGGAGTCTTGCCTGACGAACCCGACGAGCATCCGGCCGCCGGGTTCGACGAGCTCGTCCATCAACCCAACCGCCTTGCGATCCTGGTCGTACTGGGTGAAGCGCGTCGCGCCGACTTCACCTATCTCAAGGGATTGCTCTCGCTCACCGACGGCAATCTCGGCCGGCACCTCGCGGTGCTCGAGGAGGCGGGACTCGTCGAGCTCCACAAGGGCTTCGAGGGCAAGCGGCCGCGCACCTGGGCGATGATCACACGCAAGGGCCGAGCCCGGTTGAAGGCCGAGCTCTCCGCGATGAGAACGCTGCTCGACCGTTACGACGGCTGAGCGCACCGATCGGTTCGGTGGTCGTCGGCCCTTACGGCGCGAGCCGGTAGAACCGGTAGAAGTCGTGCTCGATCGGCAGAACGTCGAGGCTTGCGAAGCCCGCGTCGGCGGCGTACCGGCGGACGGTCTCGGTCCGCATGACGGTCCCGGTACCTGCGGACGGCTGCTCCGACATTCCCGCGGGCAGGCAGTGCAAAACGCTCGCCGCGTACATGAACCGCTCCACGGGGTCGCCGAAAGCGCCGAACTCGTCGGCAACGCGCTCGTCCATGACGATGACGGTCCCGTTGTCGTTGCACGCGGCGCGCAACGAGCCGAGCGCCTCGACCGGACGCGAGAGATCATGCAGTGCTTCGAGGATGAACACCGCATCGAACATCCCGGAGTGCTTCGGGTCGGCTGCGTCGCCGTGCTCGAAGACGATGCGATCGTCGACGCCGGCCTCCTTCGCGTTCTGGCGGGCCCGATCGATCGACGGACCGTCGAGGTCGACACCCACGACCGTCGCGTCGGGATACGCGCGGGCGAACGCGATCGTCGACCACCCGAGCCCGCAGCCCGCGTCGAGGATCCGAGCACCGGGCCGCTGCAATCGGGCGTGCAGTTCGGGCACGCCGTTGGCGAGCCACTCGCCGGTGAGCAGCGACTGGAAGCCGGGCCGGTTGAACGCAGCCTGCGCCTCGCGCATCTCGGGCCCGTACTCACCGAACGTCACGCCTCCGCCGGTGCGGTACGCGTCGAGCAGCTTCGGCATGACCTGGGCGAAACTCACGACGAACCCGCCGGCGGGCGCGAGGTAGGCGAGGCTCGTCTCGTCGACGAGCACCGCAGCTTGCACGTCGCTGACCGAGTAGCGACGCGCGTCAGCCGGCACAGAGGGGTTGTCGACGTCGATCAGCTGCGCGGTCGCTTGCTGCTCCAGCCACTCGCGGGCGTAACGCTCGTGGATTCCGGCGGCGTGGGCGACCTCGGCGGCAGTGCTCGGGCCCGCCTCGAAGAGAAGGCGGTACAGCCCGAGCGAGGTGCCGACGTGGATGGACAATGTCTCCATCGCGGCGATACCGCCCATGAACAGGCGGTCGACGAGCGCGCCTACCTGCTCTTCGATGTCGGCAGAGTTCTCGGTGGTGGTCATTGCTGCCTCCTCTGGCCTACGAAATCATCACGATCGTTCGCCCGGTCGACTGGCGGTTCGCCATCGCCTCCATGGCTGCAGGCAACCTTTCGAAGTCGACGACGTCGCCGATGACGGGCTTGACCGCACCGTTCTCGACTAGGGAGACGATCTCGCGGTTGATCTTCGCGCCCATCTCGGTCGACGGGAAATTCCATCCCATCGCCGTCTTCAGCATTCGGACCATATCTGGTGGGGCGTACGCGAGCAGCACGCCGCAGAGCTTGAGGTTGCCGAGCGCGACGCGGCGGGGTACGACGAACGGCTCGTCGGCGACCACCTTGTTCGATGCGAAGCCCATCATGAGATAGCGGCCGTTGTACGCGGTGCAGCCCATCGACGTTTCCATCACGGCTTCGCCCACGTTGTCGAACACCACGTCGACACCGCGGCCGTCGGTGGCTTCGAGCACGATCGGACCGAAGTCGGAGTCGGAGTAATTGATGGCGACGTCGGCGCCGAGCTCGCGGCACAGCGCCACCTTCTCTTCGCTGCCGGCCGTCGCGAACACGCGCGCACCGCGGTGCGCGGCGAGCTGTATCGCGGCCGAGCCCGATCCACCGGCGCCCGCATGGATCAGCACGCTCTCGCCGGCATGCAGATCCGCACGGTCGAAGAGGCCGAGCCAGGCGAGGTGAAACGGAAAGAACAGCGCGGCCGCGTCGGGCAGGGCCACCGATGCGGGCATGTCGAATGCCGAAGCCGCGGGACAGAGCGCGTACTCGGCGAATCCGCCGTTGGCGCCCTTGGTCGTCGCGACGACGCGGCGCCCGGCGAGAGCTTCGGCGCCCGGTCCGCACGTGTCGACGATGCCCATCACTTCCATGCCCGGGCTGTATGGCAACTCGGGCCGCACCATCATGTTGCCGCCGTTGATGCGCTCGAGATCGTTGAGATTGAGCGGGATCGCCTGGACCCGGACGCAGACCTCCCCCGCGTCGGGAGCCGGGATCGGCACCGAGTCGAGCTGGAGCACCTCCGTGGGACGCTCGCCGTACTCGTGCGTCCGCCACGCGCGCATGGTTCCGTCGGCCGGCACGTCGCCGACCCTAGAGGCCGCGTCGTGTTGATCGCACCCGGCGAGGGCGCCGGCGTTACTGCAGGAGCTCGAGGATCGTCTCCGACGCGGCATCCACGGGCATTGCCGCACCGGCCCGCAGGAGGAGCTGATCCGCGGTGAAGGTGACCAACTCCGGCGGCATCTCGGTATCGGTGAGATGCGAGTCCGATGCCGTCACGTTCTGATTGCTCACTTCGAGGTTCGCGATCGCCGACTTGATCACCGCCCGCACCCCGGACAACTCGCGCTCGGCGGCTTGCAGTGCCGAGCGAGTCGAGAGCGGCGACTTCGGGCTCTCGTTGGTGGCGGGGCGATTCAACGTGGTGATACGCATCGGTGCGGGTTCCTCCGTGATAACTCCGCCCCTGTGGCCGACGCGGTCGTCGACCCGCCGGTAGCTCAGCTCCCGGCACATTCCTGGTCGGTCGGAATGTGCCGGATCTGAGGAGATCTCGCTGCTCCCGTCGTCGTTACCTCATGCGCTGCCGACTGCAGCGCGCGCCGTGTGCTCGACGATCTCGTCGCCGTCGACGGGGCGGTCCGACAGCCGCGTGCGGAAGTCGGAGCCGGCCGCGACCGCGGCGTAGTAGCTCGCCTTGCGACGCGCGACGCGACCGTTCGGACGCGGCTCCTCGGGAACCGAGCCGGGCTCGAGCTGCGAGTTGACACCGTCACGAAGCAACAGCAACGCCTCGGCACGCAGCTGCGAGATGCGGGACTCGCTGACGCCGAGCTCGTCGGCGAGGTCTTGCATCGAGCGCTCCTCGAAGAAGTATCCGATCACCACGCGTCGCAGGCGCTCGGGCAGCGCACCGACCGCGTCCATCAGGTACGCCTTGCGCTCGCGGTCGAGGAGCGTGTCCTCGGGTCCGTCGTCGGTGCTCGCGATGAACGATTCTGCGTCGCCCTCGACGACCAAGGAGTCGTAGTTGAGGACGGTCGCGCGATGGACGTCGTCGACGAGCTTGTGCACGGTCTCCGGCGCGATGCCGAGTGAGCGCGCGACCTCGTCGGGCTTGGGCGCCCGGCCGAGCCGGTTGGTCAGCTCTTCCTGGGTGGCCTGGAGGCCGCGGGCTCGTGAGCGCACCGAGCGGCTGGCCCAGTCCCGGCCGCGCAGCTCGTCGAGCAGTGCACCGCGGATGCGGGTGGAGGCGAAACGGTCGAACGCGATGCCGCGCTCGGGATCGAAGCTCCGCGCCGCTTGCGCGAGACCGAGCATGCCGGCCGACACGAGGTCGTTGCGGCTGACGTGATTCGGGACGCGATGTGCGACCTCCGACACGACATACTGCACGAGCGGCAGGTGCCCCCGGACCAGTTGGTCCTCGATACTCGCCTGCTCGGCATCGATTTGGATCATGCTCTTCACTCTGTCCCCCCGCTCCCGCTGATCGGTACGTCGGTTGTGAATGTCCGTTGTGAAAAGGGCTTCGACCGGGGCGGCGTCGCCGCTTGATCCATCCTCGGGTTGAAGTTTCTGCACACGTACCGTGGGATCAGCGCGCCGTCGGTAGTATGACCAGGTGGCGGGGTCTGGGAGGCTGCCGCTATGGCTGATGCGCGGGTATCCGAAGCCCCGGTGTTCGAAGGACGGAACGACCCAAAAGCGGTCGTCGGCGACGAGCTCGAGCTCGCGCGACTCGGGATGACCGCGGTCCTCCACGCGCAGGGAATCGACGTGGTCGCCGAGACGCACTCCGGCCGCGAGCTCGCCAGCGTCGCGGCGTTGGAAGAGGCCGATCTGGTGGTCGTCGGCCAGCCGGCCGATCTCACGACTGCCGACACGGTGCGGCGCGTGTTGCGGGTGCGCCCGCGTCCCGCTGTGGTCGCGCTCATCGCGTCGGGTCAGGAACACGTCGTCGGCACGTTGATTGCGCTCGGTGCACGGGGGATCGCGTTGCGTTCGGGAAGCGCGAACGAGTTGAGCGACGTGTTCGCGTCAGTGCTCAAGGGCGAGCCGTACGTCGTCCCGTCGCTGCATCAGGCGTTGGCGGGAACCGTGGAATTGCCCCCGCTCGCCGACCGGATGCCCGAGCTGCTCAGCACGCGCGAACGCGAGGTGCTGGCGTGCCTCGCCCAAGGCCGATCGAACCGGGAGATCGCAGCGACGCTCTCGGTGACGCTCGCAACCGTGAAGTCTCACCTCGTCCGCATCTACGCCAAGCTCGGCGCCACGAATCGGAACGAGTGCCTGGGCCGGGCCGTGAGCCTCGGTCTCCTGCGCTAGCTCGTCAGCTCGTTTCTCTCCGGTCGCGCCCGCGGCCGTCCGAACCTTGCGGAACCTTCATCCGGACGGCCCTTCCGACCGATGAGGACCCCGGATGGGTGGCGGCGATCGCGAGGTAGGACGATGTCGCTGAGCGACATATCGAACATCCTGTGGCGCGAGCGCAAGCTCCTCGATGTGTTGGTCTTCAAGCTCGAGGAACAGCACCTCGTGCTTGCGTCGGGGCGAACGCGTTGGCTCTCGCACGCGGGCGCCGAGGTCGAGTCGATCCTCGAGCAGATCAAACGCGTCGAGCTCGAGCGCGCGGTGGCCGTCGCCGGCTCGGCCGGCGAGCTCGGCCGGACCGGAACATTGTTGTTGTGCGAGCTGGGCGCGAACGCGCCTCCACCTTGGGACAGCGTCTTCGCCGAGCACCGGCGGGCACTGTTGCTCCTCGTGCAGGAGATCGACGCGATGACGAAGTCGAATCGCGACATGCTCCGGCGCGGGCAGCGGGCCGTGCGCGAGGCGCTCGCTTCACTCGGCGAGATCGACCTGGGCCCGCACGACTCGAGCGGCCCCCCGCCCGATCGCTCGCCGGCGTTGCGCTTGGTCGACAAGGCGCCGTGATCCCGGCATTCGGACGCCGGCAAAAGGTCAGTCCAGGGCCGGTACCGGGCTCGGATCTCTCAAGCCGGGAGCAACTCCGACGATGAGATGGCGCTGATGAACCGAGCCGACGAACCGGCGTTCGACGCGCCACCGAGGGGGGACGGATGACCGGCCGAGTATCCGATCTTGCGCTCTCACAGATCTCCGAGGCAATCCGCGACAACCCGTCGGTCACCGCGCTGGATGCCCTGCTCGAGACGCAACAGAACCTTTCCAACGTCGAGGTTGTCGACCTGGCCCAGGTCCTGTTGAACCTGCAGGCCCAGGCAGCCACGTATCAATCGGCGCTCGCCGCGGCCGGCAAGGCGATCCAGCCCTCGCTCGCCGCCTTCTTGCAGTAGGTGTTCATGCTCGAGACCGATGCACAGACCGACTTCGTGGAGATCCGGTTCGCGGCCGGGCTCCCGGGTTTTCCCCATGTCCATGTGTTCCAGCTGAAGCCGTGGGGCCCGCCGGGAAGCCCGTATCTCCTGTTGACGTCGGTCGACGACCCCGATGTCGGTTTCGTCGTCGTGCCACCGTGGGTGTTCTATCCGGACTACGAGTTCGATCTCGACGACTCCACGGCCGAACGTCTGGGCCTGAGCGAGGCGGAGGATGCGATCGTGCTCGCGGTCGTGACGCTGCGTGATCGTCCGGAAGATGCGACGCTCAATTTGCTCGGACCGATCGTCGTCAATCGCTACACGCACGAAGCCGCCCAGGTCGTCTTGCCGACGACGAGTCACGGCGTGCGCGCACCACTCGCGTTCGCGGGCTGAATCTCGCTGCGCGAGCGGATCGCGCGCCTTTGAACCCGCGCAGAGCGCGAGGCGCGACGCTCCGCGTTCATGTCGCGAGGCTCCGCGCCTTTTGACCGTGAAACCCGTATGCTCGGTTTTCAGCCTCCACGGCGGCCCCACGGAGGGAGGACCCGTGCTCGTGCTCACCCGACGTGCGAATCAGAGCATCATGATCGGTCACGAGATCGTCGTGACCGTGCTCGAGGTGCGTGGTGACCAGGTACGGCTCGGCATCAAGGCTCCCCGTTCGATCGACGTCCACCGCGAGGAGATCTTCGCCCAGTTGCAACAGGCGAACCGCGACGCCGTCCGCTCGACGGCCGAAGGCCTCGAGTCACTCGAAGACCTCCCCCGCGGCGCCGACGAGCACCAGGGAACCCCGCGCGGCAAGTAGCCGCTGATCAGGTCGATCCGGTCAACGTCGCGCAGAGCTCGCCGAACGTCTCCACGTAGCGATCGATGTCGGCTTCGGTGTGTTGCACTGAGAGTGTCCACTGCTCCTCGTCGCCCGGGGTCATGAAGAGCCCCCGATTGACCATCCAGGGGTACGACGCCGAGTAGAGATCGGTGTTCGTCTCGAGAAAATCGCGGTAGTTCCGGAGCGGCTCCCGCCGGTACGACACGCAGCCCTTGGCCCCCAGGTCGACGGTGTGGGCCGGGATGCCGTTGGCATCGAGCGCGGCGGCACATCCGGCCGCGAGCCGGGTGCCGAGCGCCGCCAGGTGCACGTAGGCGTCGGGAGTGAGGACCTCGGTGAGCGCGGCCAGGCCCGCCGCGCACACGAGCGGGTTGGCATTGAACGTGCCCTGATGCGCCGCACCGCGTGCGATGACGTCCATCACATCGGCCCGGCCCCCGAATGCGGCCGCGGGCGTCCCGCCGCCGATTGCCTTGGCGAAGCACGCGAGATCCGGCTGCACGCCGTAGCGCTCGATCGCGCCGCCGGCCGCAATCGTCGCGCCCGACTTCACTTCGTCGAAGATCAGCAGCGCGCCGTGGCGGTGCAGGAGCTCGAGCAAACCCGTGAGGTAGCCGGGATCGGGAACCGCGATCCCGATGTTCATCATCACGGGCTCGATGATCAGGCACGCGATCTCGTCGCCGCGATCGTCGAGCAGCTTGGAGAGCACTTCGAGATCGTTGAACGGAACCGCGTGCGTGTGCCCGCGGAGGTACTTCGGGATCCCGAGCGACGTCGGTTCCGACGCGGGTTGCTCGCGCCCGCCCATGAGATCGGCGTTCGGAACGACGGAGAACATCACCGCGTCGTGGTGACCGTGATACGAACCTTCGATCTTCACGATGTCGTCGCGGCCGGTGGCCGCACGCGCGATGCGAATCGCGCTCATCGTCGCTTCGGTGCCGGAGTTGGCGAACCGGACCTGCTCCAGGTTGAACCGGCGGCAGAGCTCCTCGGCGAAGAGCACCGTGTCTTCGGTGGGTACTGCGAAGTGCGAGCCGCTGCGGATCGCGCGCTCGATCGCCTCGATGATCTTCGGATGGGCATGACCGACGACCATCGAACCGAAGCCGCCGTGGGTGTCGACGTACTCGTGGCCGTCGACGTCCCAGACGTGCGCGCCGAGTCCCTTGCGGAGATAGATGGGATACGGATCGCCGATCTGGAACGACGAGCCCACACCGAGCGGCATCGAACGAAGCGCGCGCTCGAACAACGCGTGCGAGACGGGAGTCGAGTCGGTGAGCCGCGCCTGTTCGAGCTCGGCGATCTCCCTCGCGCGCGTGCTGAGGGGGTCGGTGTCGCCGGTTGTCACAGTTTGACCATCACATGCTTGATCTCCGTGTATGCCTCGATGGCGTAGATCGACATGTCCTTGCCGTATCCCGATTGCTTGAACCCGCCGTGCGGGAACTCGGACACCAGCGGGATGTGGTCGTTGACCCACACCGTGCCGAACTGCAGGTGCTTGGCCATACGCATCGCGCGCCCGACGTCACCCGTCCACACACTGGCGGCGAGTCCGTACTTGACGTCGTTCGCCCACGCGAGCGCTTGCGTCTCGTCGGAGAAACGCTGCACGGTGATCACCGGCCCGAACACCTCGCGCTGCACGATCTCGGAGTCCTGGGCCGGGTTCACGACGACCGACGGCTCGTAGAAGAAGCCGTTCCCCTCACGCGCGTGGCCGCCCGTGGTGACCTCGGCGCCGGCGTCGCGCGCGCGGTCGACCATGTCGCGTACACGCGTCAGCTGCTCGCCCGAAACGACCGGTCCCATCGCGGTGTCCTCGTCGAGCGGGTTACCGGTCTTCACGCCGCCGGCCGACTCCGTCAGCTGACCGACGACCCCGTCGAACACACTCGGTCCCGCGAGCACCCGGCACGGTGCGGTGCAGTCCTGGCCGGAGTTGTAGTAGCCGGTTTCGGTGAGCGTCGCGACGACGGCCTCGATGTCGGCGTCGTCGAACACGATCACCGGTGCTTTGCCACCCAGCTCGAGGTGCACGCGCTTGAGCGAGTCGGCCGCGGCGCGCGCGATCGCCTGTCCGGTCGCGACATCGCCGGTGAGCGACACCATCGCGACATCGGGATGCTTCACGAGCGATGCGCCCGCGTGCTCGCCGTCGCCGGTCACGACATTGAGCACACCCGGCGGCAGGATGTCGGCCGTGATCTCGGCCAACCGCAGCGCGCTGAGTGGTGTCAGCTCCGACGGCTTCAGCACGACGGTGTTGCCGGCCGCAAGCGCGGGACCGACCTTCCACGTGGCCATGTTGAGCGGGTAGTTCCACGGTGCGATCGAAGCGATCACGCCGATCGGATCACGTCTCATGAACGACGTGTGGCCTTCCATGTACTCGCCCGACGCGCGCCCGTCGAGGAACCGGGCGCCCGCCGCGAAGAAGCGCCAGTTGTCGACCGTCAGATCCATCTCGAAGTCGATGATCGAGAGCGGCTTGCCGACGTTGCGGACCTCGAGGTCTTGGAGCGTCGGCAGGTCGGCTTCGATGGCATCGGCGACCTTGCCGAGCAGCTCGCAGCGCTGGCGGGGAGTCGTGGCCGACCAGGCACCGAAGGCGGCGGCCGCCGCGGCGACGGCGTCGTTCACGTCGGCGGCGTCGCTCGATGCCACCTCGTCGAGCTGGGCACCGGTCGCGGGCTCGATGACCGGGTCGGTGGCTCCGCTCCGAGCCGGCTTCCAGGCCCCTCCGATGAAGTTGTCTCGTGCCATCGCCGGATCTCCTCGACTGTCGTACGGGCTCGACGGTCGCGCGCGCGTCACGCGGCTTCCGTGCCGGAGGACGCTACTGCGGCGGTGCCGGGCGGACACCCGATCGTCGTGCGGTTCCGATCGCTTCAGGTGGCCTTGCGCCGTGTCGACACATCACGGGAGAGCGCGGGACCGCTTCGCCCTCACGGGGGCGGCTCTACGACCCGATCCGGGCTGGGGCGAAGGGACGCAAGGTATGACGCGCTCTTCGACCGCGAACGAGCCGTTCCTCGAAGACGCGGATCTCCGGCTCATCGCGGAGTCGATTCCGCACATCGTCTGGATGACCACCGCCGACGGTTCCTCCACCTACCTCAACCGCCAAGGCCGTACCTACACCGGGCGCCCGCTCGGCGCCGACCACAACCCCGATTGGGTCGCGCTGCTGCATCCCGACGACGCCGAGCGAGCCCAGCGCGCGTGGGAGCACGCGTCACGGACGCAGACGCCGTACCACCTCGACTACCGAATCCGGCGGTTCGACGGCGAATATCGCTGGCACGCGTTCCGCGGACTTCCAATCCACGACGACCACGGCGCGGTCGTCAAGTGGATCGGCTCCGCGACGGATATCGACGACGAACGACGATCGAGCGCCGTCCGGCGCGTCGCCGATCGCCATTCGGCCGAAGCGCTGACCCTGCTCGAGACGGTGCTGTCCACTGCTCCCTTCGGCTTCGGATTCGTGGACCGTGACTTCCGGATCGTGCGCGTCAACGAGACGATGGCCGCCGTCGACGGATCGTCGGTCGCCGAGCTTGTCGGTCGGAGTGTCGGCGATCTCGCCCCCGAGCTCTGGCCGCAGCTCGAGCCGTTGTTCCGCCACGCACGCGACCACGACGAAGAAGTGGTCGACGTGATGGTCGACCGGGCTTCGGCAGCTGATCCGGAAGTCTTGCGGCACTGGCTCACGAGCTTGTACCCGGTCTCGCTGAACAACGAGGTGATCGGGATCGGCGTCGTCGCGGTCGACGTCACCGAGCCGGTCAAGGCCAAGCTCGCGCTCGAGGCGAGCCGGCGGCGCCTGGCCGAGGCGCAACGAATCGCTCATGTCGGCAGTTTCGAGCTCCATCTCGGCAGTATGGAGATGACCTGGTCGGAGGAGCACTACCGGATACTCGGCCTCGACTCGAGTCTCGAACCGAGCACGGAGTTGATGGTCTCCCTGGTGCATCCCGAAGATCGCGTGCGCGTGATCGAGATGTGGGGCGACGCGGTCGCACGGCGAGCTCCGTTCGAGGCGGTCTATCGCATTGTCCGCTCCGATTCGGAGGAGCGCACCGTCCGGGCACGCGTGGTCGCCGAGGTCGGGGAGGACGGCGCGCTCGTCAGCCTGATCGGCACGATCATGGACGAGACCGAGCGGATCGAGTCCGAGCGGGAACGCCAAGCGGCCGAGACCCGTTTCGAGATCGGCTTCGAACAATCGGCGATCGGCTCGGTCATCACCGACCTCACCGGCATTCCGAGACGCGTCAACCCGGCGTTGTGCCGGCTCCTCGGCCGGCCGGCGAGCGAGCTGCTCGGGCGGCGGTCGTCCGAGTACAGCCCACCCGACGAAGTGCCGCTCGACGAGGTGATGCGCGCGCGCCTGGCGGCGGGTCACGACACGTTCGAAGGCGAACGGCGGTACGTGCGACCGGACGGATCCCTGGTTTGGGTCGCCTTGCACCTGACCCTCGTGCGGGACGAGTCGGGCAAGCCCCAATACTTCTTCACGCAGCTCCTTGATCTCACCGCGCGCAAGCGGATGGAACAGGAGCTCGCGCACCAGGCCCTGCACGACAGTCTCACCGGTCTTCCGAACCGCACCCTGCTCACCGATCGCCTGGTTCATGGCCTCGCCGGTTCCCGGCGCCGCGGCGCCCAGCTCGGCGTGATCTTCCTCGACATCGATCGGCTCAAGGAGGTCAACGACTCCATGGGTCACACCGCCGGCGACGAACTGCTGCGTCACGTCGGCCGACAGATTTCAGGCGCGATCCGACCGGGCGACACCGTCGCGCGCATCGGCGGTGACGAGTTCGTCGTGGTGTGCGACAGCGTTTCCACGCGCGAGACGGAGGAGATCGCGGGGCGGGTCCTCGATGCGCTGAGTCAGCCGTGCGGTAGCACCGGCGAGGAAATGACGACGACCGCCAGCCTGGGCATCGCCGTCGCCGACGAGCACGCAACACCGGAGAGCTTGCTGCGGGATTCCGACGCGGCGATGTACCGCGCCAAGGAACGCGGCCGGGGCCGCATCGAGTTGTTCGACGAGGCGCTGCGATCCCGGGACGAGCGTCGTACCGCGACCACGTCGTCGTTGCACCGCGCGCTCGAGCGAGACGAGTTCATCGTCGAGTATCAGCCCATCGTCGAACTCGCGACCGGGAAGATGGTCAGCGCGGAGGCGCTGCTGCGATGGCAGCACCCGGAGCGCGGGCTCGTCCCGCCGCACGAGTTCATCACGCTCGCGGAGGAGACCGGGCTCATCGTCCCGATCGGCGCGTGGGTGCTCGACCAGTCGTGTCCTGAGCTTGCCCGCTGGCAACGCATAGATCCGTCGATGACGGTCGCGGTGAATCTTTCGGTGCGCCAGCTCCTCGATCCTGGCATGGCACCGCGGCTCGCGGCTGTCTTGCTCCAGAGCGGCGCGGCCGCCGCCGGCGTCAGTCTCGAGCTGACCGAAAGTGTGTTCATGGAGGACGTCGACTTCTTCGGAAATACGCTCGCCCGGCTCAAGCGGTTGGGAGTCAGGCTGACGATCGACGACTTCGGAACGGGCTACTCGTCGCTCAGCTATCTCAAGCGCTTTCCGGTCGACGCGGTGAAGGTCGACCGCGCGTTCGTCGACGGTCTGGGTACCGATCCCCACGACTCCGCGCTCGTCGCCGCGATCGTCGCGATGGCCGCCGCGCTCGACCTCGAGGTCACCGCCGAGGGCGTCGAGACCCAGGACCAGCTCGCGCACCTGAAGCGGCTGGGTTGCCGCCGCGTGCAGGGCTTTCATCTCGCCCGGCCGATGTCGGCCGACGCGCTGATGCAGCTCGTTGTCGACTCGGGATCCTGGCCCGTCGACTGAAAAACGCGAGGACCGCCGCGTTCGTCGACCATGATGTGAACGTGGTCGCTCCCGGACAGGTTGTCGTTCTGAACGGCACGTCGAGCTCGGGCAAGACGTCTACCGCGCTGGCGGTTCAGGAGTTGCGGGCGCAGGCGGGCGACCTCTGGGTCGTGCTCGCGCTCGACGACTTCATCGGGAAGGTGCCGCGGCGCTGGGTCGAGGTCGGCGCGTGGGTGGGTTCGCGGGCCGGCGACGGCGTTCGGCTGGTGCGTGACGGTGAGCGCGCGAACTTCGAGATCGGCCCGCAGGCGCGCCGGCTGATGCGCGCGTATCGCCGGTCCGTGCGAGAGACCGCGCTCGCGGGAATCAACGTGATCGTCGACGAGGTGTCACTGCAGGAGCCGGAGTGGCTCGACTGGTGCGAGGCACTCGACGGACTCGGCGCGGCGTGGATTGCAGTGCGTTGCGACGTGGAGGTCGCGTCGCAGCGAGAAGGGGGGAGAGGCGATCGGGTGCTCGGGCTCGTTCGCGGGCAGGCGGATGTCGTCCACCGCTATCCCGCGTACGCGCTGGAACTCGACACGACGGTCGCGCCCGTGGACGAGGTCGCGCAGCAACTCGACGCGTTCGTGGCGAACCTACGCCGGATTGACCGGGTTGACCCGTGACTCGATGCGCCGGTCCGGCACCAGCCACATGAGCGCCACCGAGACGTAGAGCGCGAGCGCGATCCATCGATTCACGTATGCGAGTGGGATCGCCACCGCATAGATGACCGGCGAGATCTTGCCTTTGACGTCTCGGCCCATCGCCTCCGCCAGCGAGGTGTCGTCGCCCTGTGCCGCAATGATCGTCGTCTTGAGCACGTAGTAGGCGACACCGGCCATGAACAGCACGACGCCGTATGCGGCCGTGGGCAGCTCCGCGAAGTCGTTCTCGCCCATCCAGCCGGTGAAGAACGGGAAGAGCGACAGCCAGAACAGCAGGTGGAGGTTCGCCCACAGGACGGCGCCGTTGACGCGCCGGGCCGCCGCCAGCATGTGGTGATGGTTGTTCCAATAGATACCGAGGAACACGAAGCTGAGCACGTAGGTGAGAAAGACGGGTCGGAGATCCGTCAGCGCCTTCACGTGCGCGTTGTGCTGTGGGACTTTCAGCTCCAGCACCATGATCGTGATCAGGATCGCGATCACGCCGTCACTGAACGCCTGGACCCGGTCCTTCTCCACGAGCTGACTGTACGCGGCGCGTCCTGGTGGGGCTCGCTAACTCGGGGTGTCGAGCTGCACTTCGGCCATGCGCGACCAGCCGTCGGGAACCTCGACGTTGACGATCTCGGGGACGGCGGCGAGGAGTCGCGGCAAGAGCTCCATTGCCGCCTTGAAGTGATCGGAGTTGACGTGGGCCTCACCCGCCGCGTCGTCCCGGAACGCCTCGACCAGCAGGTAAGCATTCGGATCCTCGACGCTGCGGTACCAATCGAAACCGACGTTGCCCGGTTCGGCGCGCGTCGCGGCGGTGAACTCCTCGACGAGTGCGGGAAAGTCGTCGGCGAGCTCAGGGCGTATCGCTTGCTTGACCACGATCAGAATCATCGCTCGCTCCCAAATCCGTGAAGGCGAGCACCACCGGCGCTCGCGGCACCCGTCGTGTCAGTGCAGTTCTACCGGTGTAGCGCTTCGCAACTCGGCCACACATCGCCGATGTGGGCGACGGCTGCGATGAGGAACGTGGCCACGATGCTGCCGACAGTCACCCAGAAGAGGATCGCGGTGCCGCGGGTTTCGTGCACCCTTCGCCCGCGAGCAGACGACACGAGAATGATTGCGATACCGAACGCGACGAAGGCTGCGAGCCAAATCCATTCCGGAGCGGCACTGACAGGGCCATGACACGGAGTTCCCTTCCTCGTCGTTCCGAAGGGAAGAACTGCGACCACAGCGAACAACCCGACGATTTCGGCGGCGATTGCGAGCCGGACGTGCCAGGCTCGACTGCCGCGCCTCCCGGCGCCCGAGGTTTCGAATCCTCGTGCGGCGCCGATCGAGTCGACGCCTCGTCTCCACACGCGTCCAGCATGCCCGGTCGGCAGTCGTCACGCATCTCCCCGCGGGAGAGCATTTGCACTCGAGTGACGCTCGCAAATGTGTCCCGGGGCATGTCGCTGCATGATGCCGACGCGATGTCGGCCCCGACCGGCCTAGCTGACTGGGACGCCCGTATAGAAGCGCGACACGGGATCGAAACCGGCTTCTTCGAGGCTGCGCACCCGTTCCGTGTCTTTGGGCTGTGTAGGAGCTATCACGATCACTGCGCCGAGGGCTTCTGCAGCGGCTTCAAGGTCGCCGACGTTGGCCCCATCGACAATCGCTTGTACCAGCAGGACAGGACCGCCGGGGTCATAGACCGGCGGTCCTGGTATGACGAGACCTTGCATCGTGGCGTCGGACACAGGACCGAAGATACTGGCGGCGTCGGGATTACTCGTCGTGCGGATGTACCAACTCTCTCCGACTTCAAGCCCGAGTGATTCGAGCAACACCACTTTCGGTTCATCGCGTGTTGCTGTCACGACCCGCACGCCTTCAGCCCCTCGTGCTTGTTGCGCGCGCCACGCCGAGAGCAGGAGCGAGCGGCCTTCCGTCGCCCATCGTTCGTCGGCGTCAACGGCGAAATCGTCGATCAAGCACTCCGAGATCGTTGCTGACCAGGGTGGAGTTCCCGGTGCGCGAAGCTCCGAGAGGACGAATCCGTTGTTGGTTCGGAACCCGCGAAACCGATCATCTCCGACGCATGCGCATAGGTACGGTTCCTGCACCCGTCGGGCGTCTGCGGCTCGCCGCCAGAACAGCGGCGAATAAATCTCGTACCGCTCACGACGTGCGTCCATCATGTCAGCGATCCAACGCACGTCTGTGTCAGTCACGGCTCGCATGCCGGCTCCGGGTCGTCGCGCCGAATCACGCAGGATGCCAGTTCTGAATCGAGCGCACACTTCCTGAGACGGCGCACACCCGAGTGACGCGAAACACACCCTGCCCGCGGTGCGCCGCCGACGATCGAATCGTCATGCGGTCCCAGTCGAATCATTGGGTGCGCAAGAATCGCTGACCATGGCCGGCGAGGGACTCGAACTCATCGACTTCGACGCCATTTACGAGTCAGCTGTGCGATCGCTGATCCTCGCGGGCCTCGCTGAACACTGGGGCACCGTCGACGAAGCGCTCAATTCTGACCTCAACGACCTGGCCCAGATGTACGGCAGCGGCCGGATCGTCGTCTGCCTCAGCGACGGCCGGGTCGTCGGTACCGGCACCATCGTGCCACGGGATCCGCAGACCGCCGAGATCGTCCGTATGTCGGTTGCAACAGCGTTCCGTCGAGCGGGCGTGGGCCGCAAAGTCCTCGGCCGACTCTTGGATACAGCAGATGGGTGGGGTATGCACCGCGTGGTTCTCGAGACCGCCGCGCATTGGGTTGACGCGGTCAGCTTCTATCAGTCTTGCGGGTTTCGGATCACCCACTACGAAGACGGCGAGTTCTGCCGCGATGCGCACTTCGAGCGGCGGCTTGTGGCGCCAGCCGGTGGGCGCCAATCGGACCGGTTCCGCACGCAAGGCACCGACGACGCTCGTCCGGCCACGTGAGGAGCGCGCAGATCGAACCTCCACACATTCCTGGAGCACAGCGCGCATCGCACCCGAGCGTGTTCTCGCTTGGATGTCATTGGCGTTTTCGTGGGTTGCGGGTGTGTTCTTGGCGGTGGTGGTAGCCGCAGAGGAGTTTGAGGTTTTTGAGGTCGGTGACGCCGCCTTCGATCCACCAGACGGTGTGATGCGGTTGGCAGAACT
>JBBQER010000011.1:0-56241 GCA_038320885.1 Acidimicrobiia bacterium | reverse complement strand
ATGAGCAACACGATGTAGCGCAGACCGAGGCGGAATTTTCGCGCCATCTCGTCGAGGTCGTGCTGCGCGGCGCTACTCGAGAGCTCCGGCATCATCGTGGTCATGATCGACACCGCCAGGAGCCCGTGCGGCACTTGGTAGAAGGTGTACGCGTAGAGATATGCGGACACGTCACCGGTCGTACCGGTTTTCGCGAGCACCAACACGAACAACAGCGCGACCTGGTTGGTGACGACGTAGCCGATCGTCCAGCCCGAGAGGCGCAGCATCTTGCGGACCGCGGGATGCTTCCAGTCGAACGCCGCTCGCAGGTGCGTCCGCGCGTGGCGCATCGCGGGGAGCAGGATCAGACCCATCGCCGCGATGCCGGCCGTGGTTCCCGCGCCGAGCAAGGTGAGCTTGCCGGCGTCTCCGCTGATACGGCGCACGTCGATCCACTCGCGGCGCGAGCCCACGGTCATGTGCGCGAACGCGGCGAGCACGCCGATCACGATCACGTTGTTGAGCACGGGCGCGTACGCGGCCGCGACGAAGCGGCGGCGCGCGTTGAGGATGGCGGTGGCGAGCGCGGTCAGCCCGTAGAACACCATTTGCGGGAGGAACCAGAGAGTGAAGATCGTCATCACGTGAAGTTGCGCGGTGCGCTCGGGCCCCGTGGTGTCGAGCGCGTAGAGGCGGGCGATGAGCGGCGCGAACAACATCGCGACCGCGGTCAAGACGGCGAGAACCGTGAGCGAGACCGTGAACACGGCCGCCGTCGCGCGCGTATCGCCGCGCTCGAGGTGATCGACGAAGAGCGGGACGAGCGTCGCCGAGAGCACGCCGCCGAGCAGCAGCTCGTAGACGATGTTGGGCGTCGAGTTCGCGAGGTTGTAGGTATCGGCGAGGCTTGCACGCCCGACCGCGTAGGCAAGGACGGCGACGCGTAAGAGGCCGGTCACTCGGGACAGCAGCGTGCCGGTCGCGACCGTCGCGCTCGAGCGGACGAGTCGCTCGCGCGCGGCGACCGGCGCGTTCGTCGGCGTGCTCACTGCGTCAGTGCGCGTCGCGCGCGGCGCGACCGGCGGAAGTGGTTGCCCCACCAACCCGCGAGGAACAGCAGCGCGCCGATCGTGAGCGCGATGCCGATGCCACTGAACACCGCCGAACGGATTGTCACCACGGTCGGCGGACCCAGCCTGACCGATCCGTCCGCCGATTCGAGCGTGACCGTCATCGTGAACGTGCCCGATGCGCGCGCTTCGACCGGGATTTGCTTGGTGTAGTGACCGAGCGGTAGCCGTAGATCGACGTTGGGCCCGTCGGGGAAGATCAGCTTGGGACTGTCGAGATGGACACGCACGTGGATGTTGGCGCGCTTGGTGTCGTTTTGGAAGCTGAGCGGGAGTGAGGCGCGCCGTGCGGTGAGCGTGAGCGTCTTCGCGGTTGTGGTGATGCCACTCGTCAACGAGCGCAGACTCGCATGGATGGACGCCAGCTGTGCGAGCGCCTCGGCGCGCGTGTTGGCGGTCGACAGCGAGAGCAGCAACGCGTGTTGGCCGGCCGCGACCGAGGAGTCGTCACGCCCGACCATGGCTTGGTACGCCTCGAGTGCCTGCACGGCCTTGTCGTACTCGCTCGCAAAGAGCGGCCGGGCTCCGCTCGTGGGGATCGGCGCCAGCAGCCGCTGGAGCGGGACCTCGTCGCGCTGCTCGGGAGTCACGCCGCTGAACAGGTGGTCGAGTGTGACCGGCTTCACGAGCGGGTGGTCGCGCAACTCATGGAGCAGCAGTGTCAGCGTCGGGATGTCGGGAGTCCAGCGGTCCGGCATCGCGAGCACGACGCCACGCGCCTGCGATGGCGCCTCGTACGCGACCTCGGCGAGCCCGGCGAGGACGCGTTGCGCTCGCAGCGCGGGCGGGCCCGCGAGGGTCAGCAGCTGTTCGAGCCCGCTGTCGGTCGCCACCGCCGGCACCGAACTCGTTCCGGTGGTCAGCGCGAACGGCTGCGCGGGCGTGAGGGGCTCGTCGATGGGAGCGAGCGCGGTATCCCGAACCACGAAGCGCCCGATCAGGATTTGCCTGAGTCGGCTGACGGTCGCCTCGTCGACCGGGTCCTTGAACGCGGTGCGCGGATCCGGGATCTCGTCGATCGCGGCCTCGATCGCGTTCGAACCTGCGACGTACTCGTCGGGTACGTGACTCCCGAGACCCTCGGCCTCGATCGTCGGGCCGTCGATCGGCACGTACGGCTCGGGCAGCAGTTGGATCGAAGCCCGGCGCGCGGCGCTCCTGACGCGCGACGCGCCGCGTCGCAGCGCCGGCTTCGTCCGCGCGTGGTCGATCCAGCTTTGCAGCGTCTCGGGTCCGAGGCCGACCGTGAGCGGAAAGCGGCCGGCGCGTGCGAGCACGGCCGCGATGCGATCGAGACGTCCCCCGCGCCGCATCTCGGCGAGCGCGGACGCGTTCTCGGTTCGGTCGCCGCGTTGGACCGGACCGGTGACGAGTGGCCAGATCCACGAGACTCGCAACGGCTGGAAATCGTTCCCGCGATCCGGATCGACGACCACCATCCAGGTGACGAATGTGGTGCGGTCCTTGCTCGCGTCGACGACGCGTACCTCGATGGGATACACGCCGGGATCGGTGACTGCGACCGCGCGCTCCGAGCCCGACCCGCTCAGGCCGAACGCGATGCCGAAGGCGCCGGCCTTGTTCACGCCGACCGAAGACAGCGGATAGGTGAGCCGCGCCCGCACTCCCGGAAGCTCCTCGCCGCTGATCGCGCGATTGAATTCGGTGCGCGAGCTGACGGATCGGTGCACGGTGATCTCGACGGCGGCGTCGGCGACGGAGGCGATCGCAGGGTCGTCGAGCTGCAGCCCCAGCACCTCGACGCCTTGCGTCGCGATCCACGGCGGCTGCGTGATGAGGTGCACACCCGGCGCGGTCGGGTCGGCCGGGATCGTGGTCGGCGGGGTGGTCGTGGTCGTCGTCGTCGTCGTGGTCGTGGTCGTGGCATCGGTCGTCGTGGTCGCCGCGCGCACGGGGCGCGGCGCAACGTTTGCGAAGACGACGGCAACGACGGTCGCTGCGAGCACTGCCGCGACCCGCCGCTTGCGCCGGGTCACAGGCTTCGGCCGAGGACGCACAAGCCGACGGGCAAGCGTCGGAACCCGGCGCGTTCGTAGAGGCCGAGGGCGCGATCGTTGTCGACCTGCGTATTGACGAACGCGCTCCGGGCATTGTGCGTACGCAGCCAGCGCAGTCCGTCACCGAGGAGCGCCGGGCCGAGGCCCCGGCCCTGGGCGTCGGGTCGAATCGCGAGGCGTTGCACGTAGCCCACGTCGTCGGCGCGACCGAACAGCGCGTAACCGGCGAGCGGCGCCTCGCGGGTGACGCGCGTGTGCGAACGCGGAGTCGCGCGCGCGGCCTGGTCGAGACCGACGGCGTCGAGCTGCCAGAAGTCGTCGAAGGCGGCGGTGTCGACTTGCAGGAGTGCCTCGTTGTCGCTGCTGCGCGCGCGCCGCGTGCGGCGAGTCGGCGGCGGCAGCGACTCGAGATCGTGAGACAGCAGATGCAGCCGGCCCCGGATCGAGAAGCCCGAGTCGACCAGGGGCAGGCTCGCACCAGGTGCCAGGGCATTGGTGATGACTTCGCGATATCCGGCCGCGCGCAGTTGACCGAGGAGCGTTTCGACCGCGTCGATCGAGAGCGCGCCGCGAGATTGCAATGCCACCGACGCGATGTCGGACCGACCGTGCCATGCCGCCACCCGGGCGATCCCGCCGCGGAAGCGGAACGACTGCGTCTTCACCGCGGGCGAGCGTACCGTCGAGGGTGCGTCGATACCCTGTCTTCGTGCTGTTGGTTGCGACAGATCCGTGGTTTGCGGAACACGATCCCGGGCGGCGCCACCCGGAGCGACCGCAGCGGCTCGAGGCGGTGCTCGCCGGTCTCGACGAGCTCGATGCCGGTGCCGCCATTCGTCGTCTCGAGCCGCGCGCCGCGACGCGCGCCGAGCTGGAGCGTGTGCACAGTGCCGCATACCTCGACCAGATCGAGCGAATCTGCGCGGCGGGCGGCGGCGCGCTCGATCCCGACACCTCCGTGTCGGCGGGATCGTGGCAGGCCGCGATCCATGCTGCGGGTGCAGGTCTCGAGGCCGTGGCCGCGCTCGAACGCGGCGACGGCGACGCGGCTTTCTGCGCGGTGCGCCCGCCCGGGCACCACGCGCTGGCGTCGCGCGCGATGGGTTTCTGCATGGTCAACAACGTCGCGGTGACGGCGGCGTACCTGCGCGATCGCGGCGACTCGGTACTCGTGATCGATTGGGACGCCCACCACGGGAACGGGACGCAGGACATCTTCGCGGAGGATGCGAAGGTGTTCTACGTGTCGATGCACGAGTGGCCGCTGTACCCCGGCACCGGCCGGATCGACGAGATCGGGTCGGGACCGGGCACGGGCACCACCCTGAACTTCCCGTTCCCGGCCGGCACGACGGGTGACGCCTACCTCGACGCGATCGACACCGTCGTCGCGCCGATCGCCGAGCGCATCCGCCCGGACTGGGTCCTGATCTCGGCCGGCTTCGATGCGCACCGCGAGGACCCGCTCACCGACCTCGGGCTCGCCGCCGGTGACTACGCCGACCTGACCGCCCGGGTCATGGCCCTCGCACCGCCTCGGCGCGTGATCGCGTTCCTCGAGGGTGGTTACAGCCTCGAGGCGCTGCGGGTGTCGGTCGCCGCGACCGCGTCCGCCCTGGTGGGAGGCGGGTTGCGGCCCGAACCCGGGACCTCCGGCGGGCCGGGCCGGGCGGTCGTGGGTGCGGTGCGGAAACTCCGCGAAGAAGGCCCGTCCGCGAATTAGCACGGAATTGGCGGGTTTCGCGCGTCTCGGCTTGAGGCGAGCCACTTCGATGCCGATCCAAGTCCCGGATGCTGACCGACAACACGAAGGGACGAGTCTCGGCCGTGTTGGATCTCGATCGCCTGCTCGCGTACGCCGTCGAGCGCGGCGCGTCCGACGTCCACATCAAGGTGGGCTCGCCGCCGTTCATCCGAATCGACGGCCGGCTCGAACGGATCGACCATCAAGACGTCTCACCGGTGGAAACCGAGCGCATCGCGTTCGCGATCATGCCGAAGCAACGCGCCGAGGAATTCCTCGCCACGAGCGACGCCGACTTCGCGTACTCGGTGTCGGGGCTCGGACGGTTCCGCGTCAACGTGATGCGCCAGCGCGGATCGGTCGGTCTCGTGTTGCGGCGCGTGCAGAGCGACATCCCTTCGTTCGAACAGCTCGGACTCCCGCCCGTCGTCCGCAAGCTCGCCGAGCACGAGCGGGGATTGGTGCTCGTCACCGGTCCCACGGGCTCCGGCAAGACGACGACGCTCGGATCGATGATCGACTACATCAACGAGACGCAGAAGAAGCACATCGTCACCATCGAGGATCCGATCGAGATCCTGCACGCCGACAAGGCGTCCATCGTTAACCAGCGCGAGATCGGCACCGATACCGCCGACTTCCACGCCGCGTTGAAGCGGGTGTTGCGCCAGGACCCCGACGTCATCCTCGTCGGCGAGATGCGTGACATCGAGACGGTCAAGACAGCGTTGACCGCGGCCGAGACCGGTCACCTCGTGTTCTCGACGCTGCACACGATCAGCGCGACCGACTCGATCAACCGCATCATCGACTTCTTCCCGCCGCACGAGCAGCGCCAGGTGCGCATGTCGCTGGGCGGCTCGCTGCGGGGCATCGTCAGCCAGCGCCTCGTCGAACGCCGCGGCGGCGGCCGCATCCCGGCGGTGGAGATTCTCGTCGCCACGGGTCGCATCTTCGACAAGATCGTGAACGCCGAAGAGACGAACGAGATCGAGCAGATCATCGCCGAGGGCGAGTACTACGGCATGCAGACGTTCGACCAGAGCCTGCTCGGGATCTACGGCGAAGGGCTCGTCGAGCTGCGCGAGGCGCTCGCGGCATCGACCAGCCCGCACGACCTCCGACTGATGATCGAGCAGTTTACGATGCGCCAGGCTTCGGAGCAGGCCGCGGCCGGGTAATTGCGCGCCGATCTCCTCGACGCGCCGGATCTAATCGGCTTCTCGTACACCCAGACGCCACAATGAGCGGTCGTGACCGCTGTCCCGCCTCGTCTGGCGCGCTTTTTCGAACCGACCTCGGCGACGCAGGAGCTGGCGCGACGTCTGGGCGACGCCGGCCATCGCGCTTACCTCGTCGGCGGCAGCGTCCGCGACGCGTTCCTCGACCGGGTTCGGGACGGCTCCGACACTGACATCGCGACCGGCGCGCGGCCTGACGTCGTCGAGCAGGTCGTGCGGGACTGGGCCGACGCGGTGTGGTTGCAGGGCGAGCGCTTCGGGACGGTCGGCTGTCAAAAGGACGGCGAGGTCTTCGAGATCACGACCTTCCGCGCCGAGATCTACCGCAACGACAGCCGCAAGCCCGAGGTCTCGTACTCGGACGACATCCAGACGGATCTGTCGCGCCGCGACTTCACCGTCAACGCCATTGCGATCGCGCTCGATGAGCCCGACCTCGTCGACCCGTACGGGGGTCTCGATGATCTCGTCGCGCGCCGGCTCCGGACCCCACTGTCGCCGGAGATCTCCTTCGGCGACGACCCGCTTCGCATGCTGCGTGCGGCGCGCTTCGTGGCAACGCTCGGTTTCGAGCCCGATCCCGAGCTCGTCGCGGCGATCGAGCAGATGCGGGAACGCCTCCAGATCATCAGCGCGGAGCGAATCCGCGACGAGCTGTCGAAGTTGTTGCTCGCCGACGACCCGTCCGCCGGTCTCTGGTTGAGCTCCCGTACGCGTCTGGCGGACGAGTTCCTGCCCGAGCTCAACTCGATGGAGCTCGAGCAGGATCCGATCCACACGCACAAGGACGTGCTCGCGCACTCGATCGCGGTCGTGGCCAAGACCTCACCCCGTCTGAAGCTGCGCCTCGCCGCGCTCCTGCACGACGTGGGCAAACCCGGGACCCGCGGCTACGGACCGCAAGGCGTGACGTTCCACTATCACGATGTGGTCGGCGCGCGGATGGCGCGCCAACGCCTGCTCGCGCTGCGCTACCCGAACGACATCGTGGACGATGTCGCGAAGCTGGTCGAGCTCCATTTGCGGTTCCACACCTACCGCATGGGCTGGACCGACAGCGCGGTCCGTCGCTACGTGCGCGACGCGGGTCCGTTGCTCGACGATCTCAACGAGCTCACCCGTTCCGACTGCACGACGCGCAACGCGAAGAAGGCGGCGGCGCTGAGCCGGCGCATGGATCAGCTCGAGGAGCGCATCGCCGAGCTGCGCGAGCAGGAGGAGCTGGCCAAGCTCCGGCCCGCGCTCGACGGTGACGAGATCATGCGGGTGCTCGGAGTGTCGCCGGGCCGGATCGTCGGCGAGGCGAAGGAGTTCCTGATGGAGATCCGCCTCGAGGAGGGCGAGATCCCCGAGGGCGACGCCCGCGCGCGCCTGCTCGCGTGGGCGCGTGAACGAGGAGTCGCGCCGAGTGACGGCGCGTAGCGCCCTCTCCGATGCGAATCCGACAATAGAAACGAGGAGTCGCGCCGAGTGAGACCTCCGGTTAGAGGCCCTCTTTGCGGGCGCGCCAGATGATCGAAGTCGGCGCGGCCGGACCGGGATCGGAAGAGCGGATGGGCTCGGGTTCGAGGAGCGCGTCGACGCGGTAGCCGGCGCGGTGCAGCGCCGAGAACACGTCGGCGATCGTGCGCGGCCACATCTGAATCGCTTCGTCTTCGCTCGTCACCATGATCGGCTCCCGGTCGAAGTAGGAGCGGCGAACCTCGAGCCGCCCGAGCGGGAGCACGCCCGGGCCGACGCCATCGCGTCCGACCGCGAGCCGCATCGGGTGCTCGTGCGAGAACACGAACGCCGAACCCGGGCGCAGCACGCGGTGAACCTGGCGTAGGACGCGGCCGAGGTCCTCGATCTCGTGCACGACTCCCGCGGCGAGCGCAAGATCGATCGAGTCGGCGCGCAGAAAAGCGAGATCGGCGGCGTCGCTCTCGTGCCACTCCACCCGAACCTCGGTCGCTTCCGCGAGTCGCTTCCCCAGCGCGATCTGGGCCCGGGAGACGTCGAGCGCGATCACGTGCGCGCCCTGGCCCGCCATCGTGACCGCGTTCTCGCCCGCTCCGCAGCCCAGGTCGAGCACCCGCCGGCCCGCGACGTCGCCGCAGAGGCGCAGGTCGGCCTCGGTGGGCAGGTCAGGTCCGTACTGCACGACCCCGGCGACACCGGCTTCGCCGCGCCGCGCCGCGACCCGATCCCACGACTCGCTATTGGTCATGCCGTGAGTCTTGCCGCTCGCGCCACCGAACGGCGAGTGCAGTTGGCTACGCCTGTGTTTCCGTGCCGGCCGCGAAGTCCTCGACCATGCGGTACGCCTCGTCGTCGTGGTACTGCACCGCGGGCGACTTCATGAAGTACGCCGAGGGTCCGGCAAGCGGGCCGCCGATGCCACGGTCGAGCGCGAGCTTGCAGCACCGCACCGCGTCGATGATCACGCCCGCCGAGTTCGGCGAGTCCCACACCTCGAGCTTGAGCTCGATGTTGAGCGGCACGTCACCGAAGTTGCGTCCCTCGAGGCGGATGTAGGCCCACTTGCGGTCGTTCAGCCACGGCACGTGATCCGACGGACCGATGTGCACGCTCTCCGACGACATGCCCTGGTCGATCTGGCTCGTGACCGACTGCGTCTTCGACAGCTTCTTCGACAGCAGGCGCTCGCGCTCCAACATGTTCTTGAAGTCCATGTTGCCGCCGAAGTTGAGCTGGTAGGTGTTGTCGATCGCGAGGCCACGGTCTTCGAACAGGCGGGCGAGCATCCGGTGCGTGATGGTGGCGCCGACCTGGCTCTTGATGTCGTCGCCGACGATCGGCACGTTGGCGTCGGTGAATTTCTGCGCCCACTCGGGATTGCTGGCGATGAACACCGGGATCGCGTTCACGAAGCCGACACCCGCGTCGATAGCGGCCTGCGCGTAGTAGCGCTGCGCGTCTTCGGATCCGACCGGTAGGTACGACACCAGCACGTCGGCTCGCGCGTCCTGCAACGCCTGCGCCACGTCGACCGACTCGGTCGGCGACTCCTCGACGACCTCCCGGTAGAACTTGCCGAGCCCGTCGTACGTCGGGCCCCGCTGTACGGTCACGCCGAGATCGGGCACGTCGGCGAACTTGATCGTGTTGTTGATGCTCGCCGAGATCGCCTTGCCGAGGTCGAGCCCGACCTTGTCGGCATCCACGTCGAACGCGGCGACGAACTCGACGTCCCCGACGTGGTATCCGCCGAGCTCCACGTGCATGAGGCCGGGTACCCGCTCGGCCGGATCGGCCTTGCGGTAGAACTCGACGCCCTGGACGAGGCTGCTCGCGCAGTTGCCGATGCCGGCGATGGCGACGCGGACGCGCTTGCGGGGGGCCGGCTTGCGGGGGGCCGGCTTGCGGGGGGTGGGGGTGGAACCGCTCATGCGGTAGCTCCTTCCGTACGGTCGCCGAGGATGGATTCGCGCTCTTGCGCGATCAGCTCGTCGATCCATGCGAGGTCGTGTTCGGTGGACTGGGCGCGGTGCTCGAGGAGCGACCGGGTGTAGCGATCGATCGTGCGGGTTGCGGGGGTGCGACGGGTCTTGGCGAGCCGCTGCGAGAGCTGTGATCGCCGGCGCTCCAGGAAGGCGAGGCGGCCGACCGGATCGAGGTGCCGGCAGAAGGAGAGTTTCAGCGCGAACGAACGCTCGTCGTCGGCGGTTTCATCCGTGAGCAGCTCGGCGAAGACCGCTTCACCCCGGGGGGTGACGCGGTAGGCCTTGCGGGTCCGGCGGCCGGGCAGCGCGCGCCGGCGGGTGCGGGCCGCAGCCAGGTCGCCGTCGAGTGAGCCGGTGGAGACGTTGCCCGCGTCCGAGAGCTCGACGGCCTCGGTCTCTTCGATGGCTCCGGAACGCTCGAGGCGCCGGAGCGCGGGGTAGAGCGAGCCGAAGGAGATCCCCCATAGCGGGCCGAGCGTCTCCGACAGCCGCTTCTTCAGCTCGTAGCCGTGGAGCGGCTGCTCGGAGAGCAATCCGAGAACGGCGAGCTCGAGCACGGGCGGACTCCAAGGGGATTCGGGGGATTTTCGGGGGGAGGTCGGAGAGGCTTCCGACCGGTTGATGTCATACGATATATCGAATCGATATATCGAGCAAGCATTTCTGGTGCCGGCCCTTGTCTCGGATCGGCGGCCGCGGGCTCCGGGAAGCACGGAACGGTCCCTTCGAAAGGGGTTGCGCGCCCATCTACACTGAGGCCCGTGCCCAGCGTCACGGACTACGCCCTTGCTCGACGGGCGGTCCTGCGCGACTTCCGCAGCGGTGCGCTCACCCGGCTCGACGTCTGCGATGCCCACCCCGAGCTGATGCGAGCGGCCCAGAACATCGGGGTCGAGATCCACGACCAATGCCCGGTGTGCGGCGGATCCAACCTGCGGCTCGTCTCGTACGTCTACGGCGAGAAGCTCAAGCAGGCCAACGGCCGGGCGATCAGCGACACGTCGGAGCTCCTGAAGCTGGGCGCCTCGTGCGACGAGTTCGCCTGCTACGACGTCGAGGTCTGCCTCGACTGCAAGTGGAACCACCTGCGGCGCCAGTCGCTGCACGGCCGCCTGCACGCCAGCTGACGCCTACGTCACCGCCGCGTACAGCTGCCACGAGTCGGGCACGCCCTTGAGCTCGTGCGTGCCCCGGTCTTCGAAGTGGAGATCCGACCCGACGACCAGATCACGCACGGTCCGGGACACGAACACCTCGCCGGCGCCGGCGAGCGACGCGACGCGCGCGCCGATATGGACGGCGATACCGCCGACGTCGTCGCCGCGCCGCTCGACCTCGCCGGTGTGGAGGCCGGCGCGGATCGGCACCCCGATCGGAGCCAGCGTGCCGCTCAGCAATTGCGCGCATTGCACGCCGCGGGCGGGCCCGTCGAAGGTCGCGAGCATCCCGTCACCCGTCTGCTTCACCATCCGGCCGCCGAACCGGTCGACACATCGCTGTGATTCCTCGTCGTGGCGGTCGAGCAGCCGGCGCCACTGCTGATCACCGAGCCGGGCGGCAGTCTGCGTCGAGTCGATGATGTCGGTGAAGAGCACCGTGGCCAGCACGCGCTCGCTCGCGACCCGTTCCCGCTTCCCGTGCACATGGTCGACCAGGGCGTCGATGAGCAGTTCGTAGTCTTCGGCATGCGTGCTGGCGTGAATCGCGAGCGGGAGCTCGACGTAGCGGGCGTCGTCGATGTGCTCGGCCAGGAACGGCCGATCTCCACCGGCACGAGGGGATCACCGACGGCGTGCACGACCAGCGTGGGCACCCGCACGGCGGAGAGCAACGAACGAACGTCGATCTCGAGATTGCGGCGCATGATCTCGCCGGCCATTTTCGGCGTGCACGCGTTGCGCTCGAAACGCGCGATCTCGGCGATCGGGCCCTCATCGGCGTGCGCGACGAAGGGGGCGCCGAGCGCGCCTCCCGTTCCCCACCTCGCTTCGAGCGAAGCGATGAACGACTCGCCGGCTTCGGGCTCGACACCCATCGCGTAGTCGGGGCCGCGCGCGAACCGGGCGCCGGTGCCGTAGAGCGAGAAGCTCGAAACGCGCTCCGGGTGGGTGGCGGCGAAGAGCACCGCCAGCGGGCCTCCTTCGGACATGCCGAAGAGATGCGCGTCGGGCCATTCGCACGCATCCATCACGGCCCGGATGTCGTCGGCGCGGTCGGCCAGGCTCCCGAAGCCGAGATCCCGGCTCGAGAGGCCGTCCCCCGCTTGTCGAAGGCGATGACCCGGCACGCTTCCGAGAGGGGACCGATGAGATTCGCGTAGGGCGCCGCCTCCCAGTTCATCTCGAGGTGCGAGATGAACCCCGAGACCCAGACCAGGCGGGGTCCGTCCTCGCGACCGAAGTCGCTGTACGCGATGTCGACGTCGCCGACGCTGCGCGCGTAGCGGATCTCCGGGATGTCCACACTGCAATCTTGCACGGTAAGTCGTGGCGTGTCCTCCTGGCTCCGGGGTCCCGCACGCCACTACGCTTCCGGGTGCGCCGGGAGCCGTTCGTGCCCTGGACGCAGGAGGTTGCCCGAGATGGCTTCTTCGACTTCGCGTATGACCGCGCCGGGTCTCCTCGCGCGCAAGGGGACCGGGTCCCCGATCGTGATGGTCACCGCCTACGACGCGCCGTCGGCGCGCACGGTCGATGCCGCGGGCGTCGACGCGATCCTCGTCGGCGACTCGCTGGCGATGGTCGTGCTCGGTTACGACGACACCCTGCAGGTGACGACGGCCGACATGGCGCATCACGTCGCCGCGGTCGCACGCACGCGTCCGAACGCGCTCGTCGTCGCGGACCTGCCGTGGCTGAGCTATCACGTCAACCGCGAGGAAACGGTGCGCAACGCGTCGTCCCTTATCCGCGCCGGCGCGGGCGCGGTGAAGCTCGAGGGCGGCCGCAAGCGCATCGATGCGGTAAAGGCGATCCTCGACACCGAGATCCCCGTGATGGGTCACATCGGGCTCACCCCGCAGTCGATCCACGCGCTCGGCGGGTTCAAGGTGCAGGGCAAGGAGCTCGACGCCGCGCAGGCGCTCACCGACGACGCCATCGCGCTCGCCGAGGCCGGCTGCTTCGCGATCGTGCTCGAGTGCGTGCCCGACGCGGTCGCGCGCATGATCACCGAGTCGGTGGCAATTCCGACGATCGGGATCGGCGCGGGCCGGCACTGCGACGGCCAGGTGCTCGTGTGGCACGACATTCTCGGCTTCGAGGCCGAGGGCCACCGGCGTCCGAAGTTCGTTCGTACCTACGCGGAGTTCGAGCTCGACGCCACGAACGCGATCGAGCAGTTCGGCGCCGACGTGCGGGCGGGGACGTTCCCGTCCAGCGCGGAGACGTACCACATGACCGACCGCATGACCGAGGCGCTCGGCCTCTACGGCGACACGCCTGCGGTCGAGCCCGAGCTCACCCAATAGCGAGCGGGTGTCGAGGCGCGTCGGGGTGTCGAGGCGCGCGCGACTGACGATCGCGGCCGCGATCGCGGTGCTCTCGGCGATCGGCATCGTGGTTCTCGCCCTGCAGCTCCGGTCGCACGACGACCACGCTTCCCGGCTGCCCGTCCGCTTCGAGCGGCGCGCGGCCGGCGCGCCCTTCGCGGGCTACGGCGAGACCCGCATCGACGTCGACGGGCGCTGCCGGCGGGTGGCGGTCGCCGACACCGGGCCACTGCGCGCCGACGGCCTGCGCGACCATGTGAACCTCGGCGCGTACGCAGGGATGTTGTTCGTGTTCGACGGCGACACCAAGGCCTCGTTCACCATGGCCGGCGTGACCGATCCGCTCGAGATCGCCTGGTACACGGCGGATGGCACGCGGGTCGGCGGGGCGCACCTGGCACCGTGCCCCGACCGCGGTCAGGCCGACTGTCCGATCTACTCGAGCCGGCGGACGTATCGCCTCGCGTTCGAGCGGCGGGGCGGGAACCCGCCGCCACCGCAGCTGACCGCGTGTAGCTAGGTAGTGGGCCGTTAGGTGCGGCTGTCGCACCTCGTGGGTAGGGTCGCTCCCGATAGGACGTTCGAGGTGATCTGGTACCTTCTCCCGGTTCGACAACCAACCAACCTGCCCCTCCGGCCGGCCCGATTCGGACCGAGACCGTGGGGGCCCGCAGCTCCGCTGCGGCTCGAAGGAGGAACGGGCTGATGCCCGATTCGTTGCGACCGTACGAGGTCATGATCATCCTCGACGCGGACCTGGACGAGGAGACGATCCGGGCAGCGGTCGAGCGGTGGCTGACGCTCATCGAGTCGAATGGAGCCGAACGCGGCCACGTCGACTGGTGGGGCAAGCGCCGTCTCGCGTACGAGATCAATCGCAAGGCGGATGGTTACTACGTGGTCTTCCAGGCCCGTTCCGACCCCGCCCCGATGGTCGAGCTGTCCCGGGTGCTGTCCCTGGCAGATGAGGTCATCCGCCACAAGGTGCTCCGCATTCCGGCGAAGGTCTACGGACCTCCGAAGGTGGCAGGTACCTCGGCGGACCGCGCATAGGGAGCAAACATGGCATCAGACACGAACAACATCACGATCTCGGGGAACATGACCCGCGATCCCGAGATGCGTTACACGCCGAGCGGAGTCTCGAAGGTCAGCTTCGGCGTCGCGGTCAACCGGTCGTGGCGCAATCAGCAGACCCAGGAATGGGACGAGGCGACGAGCTTCTTCAACGTCGTCGCCTGGCGTCAGCTCGCCGAAAATGTCGGCGCGTCCCTCGCGAAGGGCTCGCGCGTGGTCGTCACCGGCCGCCTCGAGCAGCGCAGCTGGGAGACCGAGCAGGGCGAGAAGCGATCGATCGTCGAGATCGTCGCCGACGACGTCTCCGCCAGCCTGCGGTTCGCGACCGCCGAGGTGCACCGCGTCGAGCGCAGCGGTCCGAGCGACGGGGGCCCCGCCCCGCGTTCGGCTCCGGTGACCACGCCGGCCGCCGCGGGCGACGCCAGTTACGACCAGTACGGCGAAGAGCCGTTCTAATAACGTTTTTCTAAACAAGAACCGAAGGAAACAGCTTGCCGCAGCGGCGCGAGAAGAAAGGTCCGTCGGCGAAGGACCGCCGACCGATCAAGAAGAAGACGTCGATCCTGAACACCGAGTCGGTCAAATGGATCGACTACAAGGACGTCAACTTGTTGCGGCGGTTCATGTCGGAGCGCGCCAAGATCCGCGCTCGCCGCGTGACCGGGAACGACCAGCAGCAGCAGGCCGCCGTGGCCAAGGCGATCAAGCTCGCACGCGAGATGGCGCTCCTTCCCTACAGCGTGCGCCAGGTCACGCAGCGTTCGAAGGGTCGTCGGGACCGCGGCGATCGCGGCGATCGCGGTGAGCTGCGGCTGCCGTCGAGCACGCCGACCTCGGCAATGGCTCCGTCCGTGGCGCCCGACGAGCACGACGACACGCTCGGGTTCGTCGACGGTGAAGCGGCCGAGTTCGAGTCTCCCGATCTCAACGGTTCGGGCGATCTCGACGTCGATGCATCCGACGACGGTGATCTCGACGTCGCGATCATCGAGGCCGGTCTCGACGCGGGGGACGACGAGTGAAGGTCGTGCTGCGCGCCGACGTCGAGCACCTCGGCCAGAAGGGCGACCTCGTCGACGTCGCCGACGGGTACGCGCGCAACTTCCTGGTGCCCCGCGGATTGGCGCTGCGGGCGACCTCGGGGATCCAGAAGCAGGCCGACGCGATGCGCCGCAACCGCGACGCCCGCGATCGGCGCGACCGGGAAGCGGCCCAGGCCATCGCCGACCAGCTCAATGCCCCGACGATTCAGATCCAGGCCCGGGCGGGCGAAGGTGGTCGCCTCTTCGGATCGGTGACGTCGTCCGACATCGCGGCCGCGGTCCAGGCCCAGGTCGGTATCGAAGTCGACCGTCGCCACATCGCCCTCGACGAGCCGCTCAAGGAGCTCGGAGCGTCCGACCTGGTGGTTCGGCTCCATCCCGACGTGACCGCAACCCTCCGGGTGGAGGTCGTGGCGAGCTGAGCGACCGGCACCATCGCCGGTTATCCACAATTCGTCCACAGGCGCTGCCCGCAGCCTGTGAAGAAGGCTCGCACCCTGGCGAGAACGACCGCGCGCTTGTGGACGAACGCCACCTCGGCCCGCCGGCACCCCCGGCCCGATTGTCCCGGCCTGGTTCTTTCGTCGTTGTCTCACCTTCCGGGCACAATCCCCAGGGTTGTGGATGGAAGGGCGCATAGTCCACAGGTAAGTCACACCGTTGTACCTCTTACGTTCCACAGGGCGCAGCTGCCAGGCTCACGTGCCGCCGGTCCGCCCGCGACACGGTTCGATATTCGGCCGACATACCGCACGAACAATCCCCCCAACGGCGCCCCCGGGGCCCGACACTCGGTGAGCCCGAGACGAGCGGAGTCAGATTGGTTCAATCGCTCGACGATGCGAGAAGGCGCCCGGCGGGGCCGGGACCGGGAACGGGTCCCGATGGTCGCGGCTCGGCGCGCGGACTGGCGGGCGCGGCCGGCGTCGGCCGGATCCCGCCGCACAACCTCGAGGCCGAGGAGTCGCTCCTCGGGGCGATGATGCTGAGCCGGGAGGCGATCACCGCCGCGGTCGAGGCGCACATCGAGACCGGCGACTTCTACAAGCCCGCGCACGGTGTCGTCTACGACGCGTCGCTCTCGTTGCACGCGCGCGGCGAGCCGATCGACCCGGTCTCGGTGGCCGAGGAGCTTCGGCGATCCGGGCATCTCGAGGCGCTCGGCGGCAGCGCGGCACTCATGCGTATCCAGGCGTCGACGCCGGCGTCGGCGAACTCGGCGCACTACGCGCAGATCGTGTCGGAGCTCGCGATGCTCCGGCGCCTGATCGGTACCGCGGGCGACATCCAGGAGATGGCCTACTCGAGCGACGACGACGTCGACGAGACCCTCGATCGCGCGGAGTCGCTGATCTTCGAGGTCGCGGAGCGGCGCGCCGCCGACACGTTGAAGCAGCTGCATCCGGCGCTCGAGCACACGATGGTGCAGCTCGAAGCGCTGTACGACCGCGATACCTCGATCATCGGCTCACCCACGGGCTACCACGATCTCGACGACATGCTGCTCGGGCTCCAGGACTCGACGCTGTCGATCGTCGCCGCGCGCCCCGGCCAGGGCAAGACCTCCTTCGCCCTCGGCGCCGCGCTCAACTGCGCGATCACGACGGGCAAGCCGGTGTTGTTCTTCTCGATGGAGATGGGGCACCTCGAGCTGACCAAGCGTCTGCTCGCGTCGGAGGCGAAGATCGACGCCCGCAAGCTCTCGACCGGCAAGCTCTCGGAGAACGAGTGGCCGAAGCTCAACAACGCGGTCGGCCGCCTCGCCGAGCTCAAGTTCTTCATCGACGACAACCCGCACTGCACGGTGATGGAGATGCGCGCCAAGGCGCGGCGTACGAAAGCGCGGTACGGCGACATCGGTCTGATCGTCGTCGACTACCTGCAGCTCATGGCGACACCGCGGCGCTCGGAGAGCCGTCAGGTCGAGGTATCCGAGCTGTCGCGGGGCTTGAAGATCCTGGCCCGCGAGCTCGACGCACCCGTGATGTGCTTGTCGCAGCTCAACCGGCAGCTCGAGTACCGCCAGGACAAGCGGCCGATGCTCGCCGACCTCCGCGAGTCGGGAAGCATCGAGCAGGACGCCGACATCGTGATGTTCATCTACCGCGACGAGTACTACAACCCGGAGTCGGACCAACGCGGCATGGCCGAGATCATCGTGGCCAAGCACCGTAACGGTCCCACGGGCAGTACCCGCTTGGCGTTCCTCGATCAGTTCACGAAGTTCGAGAACCTCGCGCGCACGTAATTTCTGCGCCGGCTAGTCGAAGACGGCGGTACGGCGGCCGTAGACGATCACGCGGTGCTCGAGGTGGAGGCGCAACGCTTCGGCGAGCACGACTGCTTCGAGGTCGCGGCCCCGGCGCTCGAGCCGCTCGGGATCGTCGCGGTGTGAGACCGGCAGCACCTGCTGGGCGATGATCGGGCCTTCGTCGAGATCGGGTGTCACGTAGTGCGCGGTCGCGCCGATAACCTTGACGCCGCGCTCGTGGGCCTGGGCGTAGGGACGCGCACCGGCGAACGACGGCAGGAACGAATGATGGATGTTGATCATGCGCCGTTCCCATTCGTCCACGAGCCACGGCGGGAGCACTCGCATGTACCGCGCGAGCACGACGACATCGGGAGCGACGCCATCGAGCAACGCACCCATCGCGCGCTCCTGCTCGTTGCGATCGTCGCCGACCGGCACGTGGCGGAAGTCGACGTCGAAGCGGCGGGCGAGCGCGGCATGCGTCTCGTGGTTCGACGCGACGAGCACGATCTCGCCGGGGAGCTCGCCGAGTGCGTCGCGAACCAGCAGGTCGGCGAGACAGTGGCCCTGACGCGATGCGAGCACCGCGACCCGCGGCCGGGTCGCGAGATCGTGCAGCGACCACTCCATCGAGAACTGCTGCGCGAGCGGCTCGAACCCGGTCCGGAGCGACTCGAGGGAGGCGTCCACATCGAACTCGACCCTCTGCAGGAACAGGGTGGCGGCCGGATCGGAGTGCTGGTCGGCCTCCACGACGTTGCCGCCGAGGTCGGCCACGAACGCCCCGACGGCGGCCACGATCCCGGGCCGATCGTCGCATTGGAGGAGGAGCGCCGCTCGCACGATCGACGCCTTCAGAACAGCGTGAGGTCGGGGTCGGTGTCGCCGCGCAAACGCGCGAGGTCGATCTCGACGCACGCGACGCCCTTGCTCTGCGCGTAGACGCGCGCTTGGGGCTTGATGTGCTGGGCGACGAGCATGCCCGTGGTCGGTGCGAACTGCGGATCGCGATCGAGTCGCTCCTGGTACCGAAGGAGCTGGTCGACGCCCGCGATCTCGGCGATGCGCTTCACCTCGACGACGACCGCGCGCCCCTCGCCGTCGCGGCACAGCAGATCGATCGGGCCGATGTCGGTCGGGTACTCACGACGCACGAGCACGAAGTCTTCGCGCAGCGCGCCGACCCGCGCCGCGATCAACTGCTGGAGCTCGGCCTCCACGCCGTCCTTCTCGAGTCCGGGGTCGGCGCCAATCTCGTGGTCGGTGTCGTGCAGTTGCTCGTGGATCTCGATCCGGAGCACTTCACCCTTGGGATTGGTCGCGACGATCGTGTTGTCGTGCTCGATGATCGTGCACGGCGGGTTCATCCAGTTGAGCGGCTTGTAGGCCTTCGCGTCGGAGTGCACCGCGATCGAACCGTCGGCCTTCCAGAGAACGAGGCGCACCCCTGGTGCAAGTGTCGCGCCGAGCCGGCCTTCGTAGCTGACCGAACACCGGGCGACGAGCAAGCGCATCGTCGCAGTCTCGCGCCGCCGTAAGGTGGCGCAGTGCAACGCCTGTCCGCAGCGCGCCGGCTCGGGGCGGGTGCGGTCGATCGGCAGGTTGCGGTCGGAGTCTTCTCGCTGGTGGCGATCGGCTTGGTGTGCGCGGCTGCCTTCGCACGCGCGCCGCTGCCCGAGCTCGCCGGGTCCGCTCGCCAACTCCCGGTGCGCGATCCGGCGGCCGCGCGCGACCTCGAGGCACTCCTGCGCGCCGGCGAGCGGGGGCGTTGGATCGTGCAGTACGACTACACGCGCATCATCGGCCGCGGTCGTCCGCTGCGCCTCCGGGGCGAAGAAGGACGGAGTGGCGCGTGGCACGTGGTGATCAGCGGCACGGCCATGACCCTGGAGCACGGCGACGCGTCGTCGGCATGCGATCTGATCGGGAACGAGTACGGGTGCAAGACGACGCCGGGCGGGCGCGCGTTGCCGGAGTCGGAGGTGGTGCGTGTGGTGGTGGCCGCGGGCGCGTACGACGTCGTCCGCCGGCCCGACACGACAATTGCCGGCGTTGGGGCGCGCTGCTTCCGTATGCGCGCCACGGGGCAGGGAAGCCTTCCCGACTTCGGTGTCCAGACCGATCGCTGCCTGAGCCGCGACGGGATTCCGTTGCGGTGGGTCGTCGCCCGCCCACCCGCCACGCTCGAGGCGCAGCTGGCGACATCGGTCCGGCGGAACGCGACGCCCACCGAGGTCAAGGCGATGGCCCTCGCTCGGGAACGCGCGAGTGGGCAGCAGTAGCGTCGCGCCGTGAGCTTCTACGACGAGGTCATGCGCGAGTTGGTGCTCGCGCTCGGCGGTGCCCTGTTTCTCGCCAACGCGCTCGCGCTGGTTCGCCGCCGCAGCGACGCATCGCGTCCGGCGCCCCACGGCAACGACTCGGCTGATCTCGCGCAGGCGCCGCTCGCGCGCACCGTCACCTACATGGTGATCGGCTTCGTCGTCGCGGCGTGGGCGCTGGCCTCGATCGTCACCCGCTGATCCCGTCAGCGCGACGGCGGATGCCGATCAGCCCACGGAGACGCTTGCTCGAGCTGTGAGGCGACGCGGATCAACACGTCCTCACGCGCGTACGCCGCGACGAGTTGCACACCGACGGGCAGACTGTCGGCGAACCAGTGCAGCGGTACGGAGATCGCCGGCTGACCGGTTACGTCGAACGGGATCATGAACGTGGTGAGCGTTCCCATGCGCCCCATCACCCCCGGGTCGGGGTTGGTCGGCGCCAGCTCGCCCAGCCGTACCGGTAGCTCGGGGCTCGTCGGGGTCACGAGGAGGTCGAAGTCGTCCCACCACGCGGCCACGCCGCGCGACCACGACTGCATCGCGTCGATCGCGTCGGCATAGGCAACCGCGCTCACGCCGGCCCCCAGCTCGGCGAGAAAGAGATTGCCGGGCTCCACGTCGTCGGCCGTGATCTCGACCCCGGTTCGTGCCGCCCACCGGTCGAGCTCGCGCGCGACCGCGACGCACATAACAATCCCGAACGCACCGTCGATGGGCTCGTCGAGCGCCGGGAGGTCCACGACCTCCACGTGGTGTCCGAGTGACTCGAGCAACCAGCCCGCGTCGGTCACCGCCGCCTCACATTCGGGGTGCGAGCGCTCGCCGTCGCGGCGCCGCGTGCGCAGGCCGATCCGCAATCGCCCGGGCGGCGCGCCGACCTCCTTCCGGAACGCGCGAACCGGCGGCGGCGCGCTGTACGGATCCCCCGGCGCGGGCCCCGCGATCGCGTCGAGCACGGCCGCGGTGTCACGCACCGAACGCGTCAACACGTGCTCGTGGGTGAGCGGACCCCAGTACTCGCCGAAGTCGGGACCGAGCGTCGTGCGGGCCCGGGTCGGCTTCAATCCGACGATCCCGCACATCGACGCGGGGAAGCGGATCGAGCCGCCCATGTCGTTACCGTGCGCGATCGGCACCATCCCGGCGGCGACCGCGGCCGCCGACCCCCCACTCGATCCGCCCGGCGAGCGGGAGAGATCCCACGGATTGTGCGTCGCTCCGTAGGCGACCGGCTCCGTGGTCACGCTCGTGGCGAGCTCGGGCGTGTTGGTCTTGCCGACCGATACGAGCCCGGCGGCCCGAAACCGCTGGGCCAGCCACGTGTCGGCGGGCTCGGTCCACTGCAACCGCTTGAGCAGCCGCATCCCGCAATGGAAGGGATCGCCGGCGGTGTGGCACACGGCGTCCTTCACGAGGAATGGGACGCCCGGGAAGGGCCCGTCGGTCGACGACGCGGCGCCAACCTCGGTACAGGCCCGATCGAACCGTTCGTGGATCACGGCGTTGAGCGCGGGATTCTGCGATTCGATCCGCGCGATGGCCGCATCGACGAGCTCGGCCGGCGTCGCATCGCCGCGCGCGACGAGCTCGGCTTGGGCGGTCGCGTCGAGCCAGGTGAAGTCGTCCCGCATCGCGTGTCGTTTACCACATCGAGGGTCGTTTGCGACATGCCGGACATGACGCCTGACAGACTGCGGAGCATGGACGACGTCGAACTCCGCAAGAGCCGCACGTTGGCGGCGGCGCTCGAGCCCGTGATCGGGCAGGTGTTCTTCGCCCCGGAGTGTCATGCCGCGTATGCGCAGCTCGGCTTCGCCGCGAGCCCGGGAAAGGCCGGCCTCGTGCACCTCCCCGACGGTCCGGCGTACTTCACCAGCCGGGGATCCTTGCTGGGCCAGGTGCGACCGGGCGTGGTCGCGGCCGCGTTCGGTGTGTTCAAGCCCGAAGTCGTGTCGGCCGGTGTCACGCTCGGCTGGTCGCTCACGGACGCGCCGACGATCTTCGCGGCGCGTCGCGCCGGTGCCGTCGCGCAACTCGAACGGGTCGTCGGCCCGGCCGGGGACGACGTCACGCGCGCGGCCGAGCTCCTCGAGCGGGCCGTCGCTCCGCTCTCGGTTGCCGGCCGGGCGCTGTTCGCCGGGCTCCGCTCGTGGTGGGACGACCCCGACGATCCCTGGACGCGCCTGTTCCATCTCGGCGACATGCTGCGCGAGTGCCGCGGCGACGCCCACGTGGCTGCGTGGTCGAGCGCGGCGCTCGACGCGCTCGAGATCGGACTGCTGAACGACATCTACATGGGTCTTCCGCTGCGCAGCTACGTGCGCACCCGGGGATGGAGTGAGGAGGACCTGGCTTCGGGTGTCGAACGGCTCCGCGACCTCGGCTGGCTCGACGGAGAGGCGTTCACCGACCAGGGCCGGGCGCTGCGCGAGGACATCGAACGCGCGACCGACCTGCAGATGGAACCCGCGCTCGACGCGCTCGCCGGCGACATCGACGAGGTGGTCGGGCTGCTGCGACCGTGGGGTGTCGCCATGCGCGACACCGGCGGTTATGTCGGAGGGCCCGTCGATCTCTGGCCCGTACGCGACGACTGACCCGCAATGGCACCGTCGGCCGCGCGCTCGGAGCGCGTCTCCGTTTCGTTCGAGTGCCGCGGCCATCCGAACATCGCGGCGACGCACGCCAAGACGCTCGAGCTCACCCGCGACGCCGAGATCTCTCGGCGCGCGACCTGCGTGCTCGGCGTTGCGTCCGATCACGACAACCGGGCGCTGCTCGCGTTGCGAGGCCTGGTCGAGGTAACGCTGGAGTGCGACGGCGCGCGCGACGAGTTCAGGGCAACGATGAGCCCGTTCTTCCTGGGCTCCGACTCGTTGGTGTTCCGGCGGGGTGAGGGGTTGCGCGGCGACACGTTCGCCTTCGATGCGACCAAGACCGCGGCGACCGTCGACCGCGACTTCGTCCGTGCCCTCGGCTCGTCGGATCAGCGCGTGCGAGTGACCGTGCGCGAGGTGGCGGGTGAGCCGGGACCGGGCGTGCTCTTCGTCGTCGCGCTCCCGATCGGCAACGACGGCGATATCGGAGCACGCGCGATCAACGTCCTGGAGCACGTCGATCTCGTCCTCGCCGAGGACACACGGAAGCTGCACGCACTGGCGCGGCGCATCGGAATCGACCCCGCGCGTGCGAGCAGCTACCACGACCACAACGAAGCCCAACGCGTCGACGGGATCCTCGAACGGCTGCGGCTCGGCGCGCGCGTCGCGCTCGTGAGCGATGCCGGCACACCGTTGTGCAGCGATCCCGGTTACGTGGTCGTGAGCCGCGCCGTCGAGGAGGGGATCGCGGTGTGCCCGGTGCCGGGACCGTCGGCGCTGCTCGCGGTGCTCACGGCTTCGGGACTCCCGGTTGACCGGTTCGTCTTCGCCGGCTTCCTCCCGCGCCGGTCCTCCGCGCGCCAACAGGCGTTGCGCGAGCTGACCGCGTTGGGCTCGGCCGTGGTGTGTTACGAGTCGGCATCGCGGTTGGCGGAGACCTTGGCCGACATGGCAGCGGTGCGCGCCGACTGGCGCGTGTGCCTCGGGCGCGAGGTCACGAAGACCTTCGAGGAGTTCCGCCGCGGGAGCGCCGCCGAGCTGGCCGGCGCGTACGCCGGTGAGAAGCCGCTCGGCGAGTGCACCATCGTGATCGCTCCGCCGTCCGATCACGAAGGAGAACGCGACCTCGACGCGAGCGCGAACGCGACCGCGCACGACGTCGACGCGTTGCTGCAGTCGTTGTTGGAGCAAGGTGTCCCGGCGTCGACGGTTGCCCAAGCGCTCAAGTCGATGCCCGGGATCGGTCGCAACGAGGCCTACGAGCGCGTGCACGCACTCGGCCACGAGACCCGGAAGGGCCGCGAGACCCGGAACGGAACGTGACGCTTACCCGGGTGATCGGGAAGGGTCGGACCACGGTGGTCGACGCCGACGCGTTCGCCGAGCTGCGCGCCCCCTTCGCGGTCACGGCGGTCGACGTCGGCACCGGCGACGGGCGGTTTGCGTATCACCTGGCGTCGGCCGATCCGCTGCGACTCGTGATCGGGATCGACACGCTCGACGAGCCGATGGGGGAGATCGCGGCGAAGTCCGCGCGGAAGCCGGCGCGCGGCGGCCGGGCGAACCTGCTGCTCGTGCGCGCGTCCATCGAGGCGCTGCCCCCCGAGCTCGGCGGCGTGGCCGACGAGGTATCCGTGCAGCTCCCTTGGGGCAGCCTGCTCGAGGGGATCGTGCTCGCGCGCGACGACGTGCTCGGCGGTCTCGCGGCGCTGTGCCGTCCGGGCGCGCGCCTGACGGTCACGCTCAACGGCGAGATCTGGCTCGACTCGACTCCGGCCCGGTACGACCACTTGCCGGTGCCGACGCCCGAGTACGTCACCGGTGTGGTCGCGGCCGGTCTCGCCCGCACGGGCATCACCCTCGGCGAGGCCCGGTACTCGAGCGCGGCGGAGACGAAGGCGCTGCCGACCACGTGGGCCCGGCGCCTCGGCCACGGCCGCCCGCATCCTTCGTTCGTTCGCTTCGACGGCGTCCGCGCTCACTGAACTCACGGGGTTTCGGCCACCGTTCACAGAGGTTAGGCTTCCCTTAGTGTTAGGGAAGGATGTCCGGAGTTCCGGAGGAGGGCAGGCATGGAGTCGACGAGGACACTGCACACCGTCGCCGCCGCGCTCTCCGGGCTGCGACGCGTCGACTACGTGAGGATGATCGAAGACGACCGGCCGCGATTCTTCGTGGTCGGCGTCGGGCATCGCTTCCCGATCGAGCGTGAGGTGACGCCCGCGGTCGCGGGCACGCTGTTGAAATCGCTGCCCTGTCGCTACGAGTGGCGCGCGCAGAAAGAGGCGAGCTGACCATCAGCGCGTCGACCGGCAACTAGGGTTCGGGGGGCCCATTCCTCCTCCCGAACTGCGGAGTACCCATGAGGGCGATCGCGCCGTGATCGAGCGCGGTCAGAGGTTCGACGATCTGGGCCGGCACGCAATTCTCGAGCCGCTCTTCGCCGCCCTGCGGCCGTCGACCGCGCTGATGTGCTGGGTCGATCACGAGCCGGAGCCCGACGCGACGCTCCCCGGAAGCGGCACCGCGACGGTGACGGCGTGCGCGGCGGACGAGCTCGACGCCGCGCTCGGTCGAGGCCTCGGCGCCGACGTCATCTGGGTACGCGGCTACCCGAGCTGGCACACCGTGCGAGCGCTCACGACCGGCGTCGCGGGCCATTTCGCCGCGCGCGCCGGCGCGCCTCCGGTCGTGGTCGTCGAAGGCGGTCCGTCGGACGCGGCACCCCTCGAACGGGTCGAGAGCACGAAGGAGGGCGTACGGCTGGCCCTCGCCGATCTCGGGCGCGCGCTCGACGCCGACGCGGCCGTGCTCTGGTGCGCGCCGGGCCGCGGTGTCGGAGCGTGGATCCCCTCCGAAACGGCCGCGCGTCTCCAGCCGTGGCTCGATCAGTGCCGGCTCGTGCTCGAGTCGCTGCGGGCCGAGCATCTCGCTCGCCTCGATCTCGACGCGCGCAACTTCGCGCTGTTCGAGTTGCTGGACCAGTCACAACGCGACGGCACCGCGGTGGTGCGGTCGTCGCGCTTCCGCATCGGTACGAGAGCGGTTCGGCTGGCGAGAACCGTGTTGCGCAAGGAAGCAGTGTTCCGTCCGCCCGGTGCGATCCTGGGGCGCCAATCGGCGATCGAACAGTGGCGCTCGCGGCTCGCGACGGAGCGACGATCTCGCCACCGGCCCGATGCCGGAGCGCTCCGTGTGACCTACGTGTTGCCGGAGCTGCGGATGAGCGGCGGTGCGCTGGTCGTGATGCAGCTCGTGAACGAGCTGAGGCTGCTCGGCGTCGACGCGCGCGTTGTCGCAGGCCGCGGCCGGCACGACCGCCGGCGGGAGGTGTTCCGCTGGCGATTGCAAGTCACCCCAACGGTGTTCGTGGATGAGCACGCGCTGTTGGAAGGCATCGCGCCCACCGACATCGCGGTCGCCACGCACTGGACGACGGCCGCGTGGGTCCGCAAGCTGGTCGACACGCGCCGGGCGGAGCACGCCGCGTACTTCGTGCAGGACTACGAGCCCTGGTTCTATGCCGAGGATCGACCCTCCGAGCGCGCGCTCGTGAAGCAGACCTATGAGCTGATCCCGTCCAAGGTCGTGACGTCGAAGTGGTTGTGCGAGTTGCTCGCGCACGACGGATTCGCGTCGCGCACGATTCCCCTCGGATTGGACCTCGGGTTCTTCTACCCGCGCCCCGTAGACCGCGGAACACGCCCGGTCGTGCTGGCGATGGCGCGTCCGCGAACACCACGCCGCGCGTTCGACTTCGTGGTGGCGACCCTTACGAAGGTTCACGCCGCGATGCCGGACGTCGACATCGTGCTCTTCGGCGAGCACATCGCCAGCCTGAACCTGCCGTTCCCGTATCGCAGCGCCGGGGTCGTCACCGATCACGACGAGCTGGCCCGGCTCTACTCGAGCACCCGCGTGCACTTCGACGGGTCCGACTTCCAGGCATTCGGGCTCCCGGCGCTCGAGGCAATGGCGTGCGGCGCGGTGTCGGTCCTCACCGACGCCGGGGGCATCCACGAGTACGCGCGCGACGAGGAGAATTGCCTGCTCGTCCAGCCCCGAGATGTCGATGCCGCGGCCGGCGCAATCCTGCGACTGTTCTCCGACGAACCGCTCGTCGCGCGTCTGCGGACCGCGGGATTCGAGACGAGCCGGCAGCTGTCGCTCAAGCGGCAAGCCCGCGACACGCTCCGGGTGTTCGAAGATCTGGCTGCGTCAGCCGGGGCGACGTAGCGCGAGCCCGCGGCGCGCCCGGCGGTACGCGGCTCGGAGCGGACGCGACCACGGACTGCCCACGGCGGCCGGAGCGCCCGCGCGGGCTCGCCCGCGATCACGGATCGTGAAGTACTTCTCCATCCACCCCGCGACCGCGCGCGCGGTCGCGCGATTTCGCTCGAAGCGGCCTTCGTCGCACGACGCCAGGCGCGGTGGATCGGTCGGCCCCATCCACTTCTCGAGAAATCGGCGTCGGTTCGCCGCCCAGAGTTGCTGCGAGTCGGCGAGCTTCGACCCGGTCGCGTGGCCGACGTGGTTCACGAGCACGCGCTCGTCGAAGACGAGGTCGAGGTCGTTCACCCAGACCTTGAAGCACAGATCGACGTCTTCGCCGCTCGCGATCTCGTACTCCTCCTCCCAACGCCCGAGTGCAAATGCCGTGGCGACCCGCATCAGGTAGACGACGCCCGCGGGTGGGGCCGAGAACGGCTCGAGCACCTCGATTGCGGTGCCCGCCTCCGACCGCACCGTGATCGGATTCGTCGCCGTGGTGATCGCGGGAACGATGATGCCCGCGTTCGGATGCGAACACATCGTCTCGACCAGTCGCGTCGCCCAGGCGGGCGGGACCACGATGTCGTTGTTGCAGAACGCGACGAGTTCGCCGCGCGCGGCCTCGAGGCCCTGGTTCATCCCGCGCGCGAAGCCGAGGTTCTCGCGGTTCAGGATCGCGTGGTCGGCCGCGGTTCGGGCGTAGTCCGCGGCGTCGGACTTCGATCCGTTGTCGACGATGATCAGCTCGTATTCGACATCCGTGTGGCGCCGGACCGAGTCGACGAACGCTTTCGTGAGCTCGAGGTTGTCCCAGGCGAGGACGACGACGGAAAGCGCCGGCGCATCGGTCGGCGGTGATGCCGCGTCGCTGGCGTCCATTCCCGCCAAGATATAGTCCCCTGTCTCGCCGAGGAGACCGCACGGAAACAGGATGAGTTCCCGCGAGCTACCGCTTCCGACGTTTCTCATCATCGGCGCGCAGAAGTGCGCGACTCGGTGGCTGCGATTCAATTTGGGTCTTCATCCCGACGTCTACGCGGCATCCACGGAGTTGAGCTTCTTCAACAACGGGCCGCGGTACGAGGATCTCGGGGTCGCCTGGTACCGCGACCAGTTCGCGGGGTGGACCGGCGAGGCGGTGGTCGGGGAGGCGACGCCGGGTTACATGTTCTGGCGGCACCGCCCCTACATCTGCCGCGAACGGATCCGGGACGTCGTCCCCGACGTCCGCCTGATCGCGATCCTGCGCAACCCGATCGACCGGGCGCAGTCGGCGATGACTCACCACATCGCGTCGAGCGGGCTCGCGAACGACTCCGACCTCCTCGACCTCGTGGAGCGGACCCCTCCCGAACGCGACAAGCTGGGCCTCGTCTCCGGTGGCTGGTACGCCGAGAGTCTCGAGCCCTACCGCGACACGTTCGGCGACCAGTTGCTCGTCATGCTCCATGACGACATCGACGCCGATGCCGGCGGGTTCTATCGCCGCGCGGCCGACCATGTAGGAGCGACGCGCGAGTTCGTCCCTCCCGATCTCGAAGAGGTGCGGTTCAGTTACCGCCAGCGTCCTGGCGGCGATCGCACGGACATCCCGGCCCTCACGATCGAACAGCGCCGGAAGCTGTACGAGTACTTCGCCGACGATCTGGCCCGGCTCGAGAAGATGCTCGGTCGCGATCTGTCGATGTGGCATCCAGACAGCCGGTCCTAGCTACGCGATCGATGCGCGCCCGCGTTCGAGGAGCGCGCGTTCCGCGGCGTGTCGAGTGCCGAGGCGACGGCCGCGGTCGATGACGTCGCCACGGAGGCGGCGAGGCCCGCAACCACGCCCGTGCGGCGGATCTGCTTGGTGGTCGACCCGTGGGACGGGGCCGGGGTGGTCGCCGGAGCGGTGAGGGTGGTCGTAGCGGTCATGGAGTGCTCCTTTCGTTCGCCGGCCGGTTGCCCGCCGTTGGTTCTCACCCGGAGCTACGAACGACCGGACCGCCGGAGGACACCTCCCGGGAATTTCTTCGGCAACTACCGTCGACGGGGTTGGGGACCCTGCCCGCGAGAGACGTCATCGCCGCCCGGCTGCGGGCCCAGCTGCTCACCGGAGCCCGCCGCCGGAGCCCCGAGGCGGTTGTCGATCGGCTCCTCGCCGTGCAGGCCCAGGATGCGCGCGGCGCCCGGCTGGCCGTGCGCAGCCGAACCGTCGGTTGGCGCGCCGTCGACGTCGACGACGCGTTGACCGACCGGACGCTGCTGATCACCTGGCTGAACCGGGGCACCCTGCACCTCGTGCGCGCCGAGGACTACTGGTGGTTGCACCCGCTCACTACTCCGCAGCTCGCGACCGGCAATCGCCGGCGACTCCGCCAGGAAGGCGTGAGCGAGAAGCAGGCCCGGCGCGGGATCGACGTCGTCACCGACGCGGTTCGATCGCACGGGCCGCAGACGCGCCGCGAGCTGCGCCGCCGCGTCGACGCGGCGCGCGTCCCGACCGCGGGCCAAGCCTTCATCCATGTGCTCGTGGCCGCGTCGCTGCGCGGCGAAGTGGTGCGCGGACCGATGCGCGACGGCGAGCACGCGTTCGTCGCGGTGCACGACTGGCTGGGCGATCCGCCCGATCCCCTCGAGCCTCGGCAGGCGTTGGCGAAGCTCGCGCAGAGGTATCTCGCCGGCCACGGTCCGGCCGATGCTCGCGATCTCGCGAAGTGGGCCGGGATCAAACTGGGCGATGCGCGGGCCGGTATCGACGCCGTCCGCTCCGAGCTCGTCGAGGTGTCCGACGGCATCGTGGACCTGGCGCGCCGCGACCAACCGGCCGGCCTGCCTGCGCCTCGACTGCTCGGCCCGTTCGATCCGCTGCTGCTCGGGTGGGCGACGCGCGACTTCGTCGTCGGCCCGCACACGGTCGTGACGTCGAATGGTCTGTTCCGTGCCTGCGCGCTCGTCGACGGTCGGGTGGTCGCGATCTGGCGACTGGCCGGAACCACGTTGACGGTGACACTGCTGGAGAAGGTGAACGCCGCGGCCGTCGACGCGCTCAGAACGGACGCGGCCGACGTGCTGAGGTATCTCGACCTGACGGATCGCGCGGAAGTGATCGTCGACGCGTAGTTCGCGCCCGCGTCACATCGGAGCGGCGATGACCTTGCCGGGCGGTCCGGGCGTCGCCGGCGCACACTTCACAAGGTACATCGCGGCGTCGGCCTCGGCCAGCAACCCGTCGGCGTCGCCCGAGTCGGCCCAGGCCACGCCGATGCTCGCCGAGATCTCGACTCGCAGGCCGGCGATGGTCGCAACGCCGTTGAGCTCTGCGGACACGCGGGCCGCCAGCGTTTCCGTGCCGGCGAGTGACGGGAGGCCGGGCGCCACGACGACGAACTCGTCGCCTCCGAGCCGGCCGATCGTGTCGAGCGGACGCACCACATTGCGCAGTCGCTGCGCCACGATCTCCAGAACGCGGTCGCCGATGGCATGGCCGTGGCTGTCGTTGATGCCCTTGAAGCCGTCGAGGTCGATGAACAACACGCCGATGCCCGCGTTTGGCGACGCCGACCCGAGGGCGGCCTGCAGGCAGTTGACGGTTCCCGTCCAGTTGAGACACCCGGTCAGTGCGTCGGTCGTCGCGCGTTCCTCCAACGCCGCTCGCAGCTCGGTCGCCTCCGTCACATCGGCGACGCAGAGAACTCCGCCCGTGACCTCTCCCGTTGGCGACGTCACCGGCCGCAGTGTCCACTCGAGATCGCGCTCGCGGTGCTCTCGTCGGCGTTCGCCGACGAAACACGATGACGTGCCGTCGCTCAGCAGTCGCGAGAACGCGTCGGAGAGCATCGGAATCTCGCCGGCGATCGCCTCCGAGACGACTGCGGTCGGATCGCGCCCCAGCAGACTTGCGAGCCGCGCGTTCGAGTACTCGATCCGCCCGTCCGCGTCGAACTTGGCGACGCCGACCGGAAGCGCTTCGGTCAGCTGCTTCAGGAGCGAGCGCTCGGCGGCCAGCTCCTCGGCCGCGGCCACCTCTCTCGAGATGTCGTTGAACTCGATGCGGACGTCGCCTTCGCCCTGGTCGTTGATCCGATTGACGAGTGTGATCTCGGCCCAGAGGAACGACTCGTCGCGGCGAACGACGCGGCAGCGCCAGCGGTGCGCCAACCCGCGTTGTTCCTTGGCGGCGACCCAATGGACGAGGCCCGTCTCCTGGTCGTCGGCATGGACGAGGGTCATCACGGAGCAGCCTTCGGTCTCGGCGCGAGCCTGTCTCAACACACTGAGGACGGAGTCGTCCGCGTGCGTGATGACCCCGAACGCGTCGGCGTGGAGAACGCCGACCCGCGCGGAGGCTTCGCTCGTGTTGAGCGGTGCGATGTCCGCGACGGAGCCCGAGCTGGGCACGATGACCATGACGAACCCGGAGGACAAGCGCGACCCGTCGACTTGGACGAGGTGAAGGGTGGCCTCCTGCCCGTCTCTCAGGTGGACTGCCCGCGATCCCCCGCCGTGGGTGCGCGCGTCCGTTGCCGCGCCACTCACCAGCCACGCATCCGTCGTGGCCACGAACTCCGCGGCTGCCGTCCCGCGCAGCATCGGGTGACTCCCGATGTCGATGCCCGACGCGGCCAGCAGCGCGCGGGCGTTCCCGAGATCTCTCCCGGCGTCGATCACCGCGATTGCCGCGTTGGGATGGGCCTGCAACAGGTCCTGTACAACCCGCAGCCCGCGCGCGTTTCGGGCGGTCGCCGCCGACTCGACGTCGAACGGCATGTCCATGTCGAGGTTGTCGACGCGTCTCGGCCCCGGCCTGAGATACTCCCGCAGAGAGCGCCCCGACGCTCAATCGTCGTTGAGGATGGTGAAGGTTCCCGTTGCGCGGCCAATGGTCGCACCGGACGGGCTCGAAAGCGTGAGCGTGAATATCTCGTCGGGTTCTGCCACCGTGTCGCTCTTGATCGATACCAAGAGGTGCGCCCTGGTCGTGCCCGCCGCAATCGTCAGGACCTCGTTGACGACGGCACTGAAGTCGGCGCCGGTGGCCGTGCCGTTTGCGGAGTTGACCACGACGGTGACCGTGGTCGCGGCCGGCTGCGACAACCTGAGGGGCACGATCACCGAGAGCGTCCCGCCCGCGTTCCCCTCAACCGTCGAGCCTTCACCGATGCCCACCACCGATGATGCGGGATCGTCGTCGACGATCGTGGCAGTTCCCACCGACCGACCGAGCGTGGCACCGCCGGTCGGGTTCGAGAGCGCGACGGTGAACGTCTCCGGTCCCTCTGCCAAACCGTCGGCGACGACCGGGACCTTGACCGACCCCGACACCGCACCCGCGAGAATCGTGAGCGTCCCGGTCTTCGTCGTGTAGTCGTCGGTTGCGGTCGCGCTGCCCGCGGTCGTCGCGTAGTCCACGGTGACGTTGGCGGCCGCGGGCTGGGCGAGCCGAACCGGGAACGACGCGTTGTGATTCAGGGTGTCCCCCTCGGTCAACGCAACGTCGCCGATCGAGAGCGCGGTCGCGCTCGGCGTCGTGTCGTCATCGAGGATCGTGAGCGTGCCGCTGCCGTCGGCAACGACCGCGCCGGTCGGCACGCCAAGGTTCACGGTCGCGGTTTCCGTCGACTCGACGAGCGTTTCGCCCTTGACGGCGATCGAGATCGTGAGCGAGGTGGTGCCGGCGGGGAACGACAGCGTGCCGGACGTCGTCGAGTAGTCGCTCGGGCGAGTCGCGGATCCGGGCGAGGTCGACCATGGCACCATGACGGTCGCCGCGGCGCTCTGGTCGAGGGTCACGTCGAAGCTCGCCGTCGCATTGCCGGCATCTCCTTCGACAACGGTGACATCGCCGACCGAGACGCGTGGCGTCGCCGCCGTGTCGTCATCGAGGATGGTTCCCGCGCCGCTCGAACGGCCCAGCACGCCGTTCACGGGATTCGAGAAGTTCAGCGCGAACGTCTCGTTCGGCTCGGTTCGGGCGTCGCCGATGACGGTCACCTTGAGGTATCCGCCCTTCTTGCCGGCCGGGAGCGTGAGCGTCTTGTTGAGCCTGGCGACATAGTCCTTGCCTGCCGTCGTGGCCGTACCGTCGGTGGTGGAGAAGTTCACACTCACCGGAAGGGTCGACGGTTCGGACAGCCGCACCGCGAACGAGGCGGTGGCGGTGCCGCCGTCGCCTTCAACGACCGTTGCGTCACCGATGGAGACGGTAGGACCGGGAAGGGTCGTGACGCCGGAGGCCGCCCCGGCGGGCGTGGCGTCGACAACGAGCTGCAGCGTGATTGCGACGATTGCGACGAGCGCAACCCGCCAAATCCAAGACCGTTCGTGCGACCCCACCGTTTGCTCCCTCACCACTCAGCGCATCAATCGCCCAGCGCGTCCCGCACGGCATTCTCGCACACGGTGCCGGCGAAGAAATCGGGGTTCATTCTGGCGTGCAGGCGCGCCGGATTGAGGAACATCAGCTCGCGAAACTCGCGCTCGCCGACGAGACCGTGTTCCACGAGCTCGTACGCCTCTTCGACCGGCTCGGTCATGTCGGGGACGTCCCAATGCGAGATGTCCGATCCGAAGATCGGACGCAGCCGGGCACCCGCCGGGTTGACGCGTTCCGCGAACGCCCACGCGACGAGACGATCGTCGGCCTCGCAGCCGAAGTAGAAGTTGGGCACGAACCGGTCGCGCAGATCCTCGACCGAGTCGAGCGCCGCCGCCGCGAACTCGTCGAGCTGCTCGGGCCGCGCGCTCGGGCGGGCGAAGTAGGCGCGGAGCTCTGCCAGGCCGGCGCGAACGCGTTCGTCGCCGTACTGCTCGAACAGGATCATCAGCGCGTCGACATCGAGCAGATCGGGATCGAGCGCCGTGATGCTCCGGGCGTTGCGTTTCTCCCAATGGCCGACGAGATCGCCGAGCAAGCTGCACGCCCAGGCGACGCCGCCTTCGAGAAAGCCGAAGCGCAGTGTGGGGAACCGGTTGGTGACGCCCGAGAGGAACAACGACTTGCACAGCGACTCGTGGCTCGCGGCGAGGCCGCCGACGTGGTTGTACACGTAGCTCGTGGCCGAGCGCGTGACGCGGTGCGACTGCAATGAGCTGTGGAAGACGGGCGCGATGCCGAGCTCGACGCATTTGGCCCAGAGCGGGTCGTAGTCGTATGCGCTGTCGACGCCGAACGTGTCGAGCCGGTAAGCGCCGTCGCTCCCGGTCGGGCGCCGCGCGTGCCCCGCGAACACCGCGGTCTTGAATCCCAGCTCACGCACCGCGTACTCGAGCTCGCCGACGGCCAGCTTGGGATCGAGCATCGGGATCAAGGCTCCGACCGTTGTCCGGTCGCGGTACGCCGAGAACAGGTTCGCGAGCGCGCGGTTCGCGGCGCGGCAGCGCAGCCCGATGAGCTCGTCGTCGGCGACCTCCAGGTAGGCGAGCGCCATCGACGGATAGAGGATCGTGAAGTCGATGCCGATCTCGTCGAGCCGCTCGTACAGGAGCGCGGGCAGATGCGCGGTCGCGCGGTCGCGCGTGTTCTCTGTCGCCCACCCCCACCACGACGGCATCGCGTTCCAACCCGCGCCCGCGGCGCCGGGGTGGTGCGCGAGCACGGTCGACGTGTCGGTCAGGCCGGTGTCGAGCGCGTAGCGGTCACGAACCTCCGGTCCGCCCATCTCCTCGAGGTAGGTGAGCATCTCCTCGTTCAACAGGGGAGCGACCTCGACGAAATGGCCGTCGGCGTCGATGATCGGATGCGGCAGGCCGGCCCGGATCTCCGCGGCTCGCGTGCTCACGCGACGCCCAGCTCCTTGGCCCACGTGAGCAGCTTGCGCGCGGTGGCGACGTGCGCGATGTGGATCTCGTGACCCTCGCCCTGGCTCGCGTCGCCGTAGATGACCTGCTCGTTGCTGCGTTCGGCTTCAGTCGCGAGGCGGTCGAGATCCCGCCAGTACGCGACCTCGTCGCTCGTGGGCGTGAACGCCGCGTTGACAGTGTCGACGTGATCCTTGTTCCCGAGCATCATCCCGAAGTAACCGATGTCGCGTAGCTCGGTGAGCCACGACTGCAAGCCGTCGGCGTCGTCGTTCGCGCCGCCCCACATCCCGCTGATCGGATAGCGGATCCCCGCCGCTCGCGCGTCGATCAGCACCTTCTCGCGGATAAAGAGCGTCTCGGTACCGGTGCGCGTCCACCGGAAGCCGACCTCACCGGCGATGTCGCCGAACCGCGACACCGCACCGCCCATGTAAGCGACGCGCCCCGACGCCATCGCGATCTCGTACGCGTTGCGAATGGCGCTCGCGTTCTCGAGGATGGGATACAGCATCGTCCGACCCATCGGGATGCCGAGGTCGGTCTCGACGCAGCCGAGGATCGCGTCGGCCGCGTGCACGTCGGCCGCACCCGTGATCTTGGGGAGCAGGATCCCCGCGAGGTTCGGTCCCATCACCGCTTGGAGATCGCGCAGGATCATCCCGGAGGCGACCGGCTGCACGCGTACCCAGTACACGGGGTCGCCGGGGCTGGTCGGCGCGTCGTCGAGTAACTCGCGCACGAGCCCGCGGGCCCGCACCCGTACCGACTCCGGGCAGGGCGTGCGGGGCTCCTCGAGGTCGAGGAAGAGCGCGTCGGCACCCGACTTCGCGTTCTCGGCGATCCGCGCTTCCTGATCGCCCGGCGTGAAGAGCAGTGAACGCAACGGCTTGGCATCCGACTTGCTCATCGCGGCCTCCCGTCGGCGGGGGAGTCTCGCGGCTCCCGCCGGCGCCGGGCAAGCACGCCTGGCGTCTCCGGGCCGGTCATGTCATCGTACGGAATGTGGCGGGCCACCAATTTGACTCGCGGCGCGTGGCGGACCGGGCGGACGAGCATCCGCGACTGACGCATCAACCCGCCCTCGACGGGTTGCGCGGATTGGCCGTCGCGGGAGTCCTGTTCTTTCACGGTGGACACCTGACCGGCGGCTTCCTCGGGGTCGACGCGTTCTTCGTGCTCTCCGGATTCCTCATCACGTCGCTGCTGCTCACGGAAGCGCGCTACCGCGGTCGTATCGCGCTCGGCGCGTTCTGGATGCGGAGAGCTCGCCGATTGCTGCCCGCGCTGGTGTGCGTGCTCGCGACGGTCGCGGTGTACGCGCGGTTCCTCGCGAAGCCCGACGAGCTCGCGACGATCCGAGGCGACGCGCTCGCGACGATCGGGTACTTCGCGAACTGGCGGGCGATCTTCACGAGCCGCGACTACTGGGCGCTCTACCGCAGCCCGTCACCGCTGAACCACACGTGGAGTCTCGCGATCGAGGAGCAGTTCTACCTGGTGTGGCCGCTGCTGGTCGCCGCATTGGTGCGCGGGTGCCGCCATCGGACCGCCGCGAAGCGGTTGCTGGTCACGTCGATCGTCTTGGCGATCGCGTCGCTGGCGTGGACGCTCGTGATCTTCGATCCCGCCAACCCGTCGCGCGTGTACTTCGGCACCGATACCCGGATCGCGTCGATCCTCCTGGGCGCGGCCCTGGCCGCGTGGCTCGCGCTCCGGGGCCCGGTCGCGGCGCGTCGCCCGCGCGTCGTGCTCGAGCTGGTCGCGATCGCCGCGCTCGTCGCGCTCGCGGCCGCGTTCACACGCTGGTCGGGATCATCGGACAGCTTGTATCGAGGTGGGCTCTTCGCGTGCGCGGTCGCCGTGGTCGTGGTCATCGCGGCCGCGGTGCATCCAAGTCGGGGTCCGGTCAGCCGACTGCTCTCGTTCCGGCCCTTCTGCGCATTGGGGCTCGTCAGCTACGGCGTGTACCTCTGGCACTGGCCGGTGTACGTCGTGCTCGACCGGTCGCGTGCGCATCTGACCGGCTGGCCGCTGCTCGCGCTCCGGGTCGGCGTGACGCTCGGCATCGCCGTGATCTCGTACCGCGTCGTCGAGCAGCCGATACGAAGGCGGGCGGGTGCGCCACCTAGCGCTCGACGCTTCACGCTCGCATTCGCGGCCGGGGCCGCGCTCGTCGCCGCGATCGTGGTTGCCACCCCGAGCGCGCCCGCTCGCCCGCGGCTGGTCGCCGATCGGATTCGTCCCCCGATCCCGGTGCGGTGGCCGCAGAAAGGGGCGCCGCAGAAAGGGGCGCCGCAGCACGCGCGTATCCAGCGGGTACTCGTCGTCGGCAACTCGATCGCGTTGTACACGGGCGACGAGGGCTTCAAGCAACTGCATACGACGCCGCCGCTGGATGTGCTCAACCTCGGATCGGTCGGCTGTCGCCTTCTCCCAGAGGAGACACGCTCCCGATTTCCGAGTGGCGACATCCTCGAGGGTCAGGGCGAGGCGTGTCGTGACCGATGGGCGTTCGCTGTATCGGTTTTCCGGCCCAACGTCGTCGTGATGCTCGTCTCCGATGCGACCGACGCCGTCCACGAGATCAACGGGCGGTGGACCGCGCCGTGTGAGCGTGCGTACGACGACGTGTTCGAGTACGAGCTTCACGACCAGGTCCGCCTGCTCGCGTCGAAGGGCGCGCGCGTGATCGTCGCGACGTCGGCCTACACCGGTTTCCCGTACAAGTCGGCCGACTGGTTCCGCCACAACGACTGCCAGAACGCGATGCTCCGGCGGGTCGTCTCGTCGGAACCGCGCGCGGTGCTGGCCGATCTTTTCAAGTGGATGTGCCCGCGACTCGACTCGGATTGCGAGACGCATCTCTCCGGTGCCGTGTTACGGCCGGACGGAGTGCATTTCCGCGACGCGTCCGCACGGGCGGTCGCGGCGTGGCTGATCGCGCAGGGACAGCAGCACGGCGCCTTTTCGAACCTGCGGATAGAAGGACCCGAGGCGCGCGTGCTGTCCGTCCGGCCATCGCCGTGACGCCGGCACCAAGATCCGCGCCGATGCAGACAGCTCGCGTCGTCAGCCCCCGCTACACGTGGAGTGGTAGGGACCGACCGCGGAGAAGTAGTCGTTCCACTCGACGCGCGTGAGGTCGCGCCCTGCGAGCGCGCACGCCGCGCCGAGCCAGTGGGCGGAGTCGAGGTCCCACAGTGTCGAGCCCTGGGGCGTCGGCAGCACCATGGTGCGCCCATCGGGCGAGAACCCGCCCGTGCCGTAGAGGGACGGCGTGAGTGCATACCCGAGTGTCGGCTCCCCGACGCGGGCGCGCCGACGCACGTCGACAAGATGGTGGGCCGTGCCGGTGTCCTGCACGAGCAGGAACCGGCCGTCGCGACTGAAGACGACAGTGGCAAGGATGGCCTTGCTCAGTGGGAGATCGTCGCCGATCCGGCGCAGGGTTGTCGCGTCATAGAACCCCAACGTGCCGTCCTGACTACCGACCGCGAGCAGCGATCCATCGGGGCTGAACGCGGCACTCTCGGCTTTCGTGCCGCCGACCCCGGCCAAGACCTTGCCGCGACCGACCGCGCCGTTCGAGATCGGGTAGAGCCCCGCGCCGCCCCCGCCACTCGTGACGACGAGCCGCCGGCCGTCGGGGCGGAAGGTCGCGGTGAGTGCGAAGGGAACCGGAGGGTCGAGCAGTCGCGACCGCCGCGTCGCGAGGTCGATCACGGAGGCGCCGTTGACCGGATCTCCGTTGGCGGTCGCCGCGATCGTGCGCCCGTCGGGGCTGAAGGCGAGCTGGATGATCAATTGGTGGGCCGCGGTCACGATCGGCCCGCCGCGCGCACGGCCGGTCCGAGCATCGAAGAGCTCGACGTTGCCGAAGCGATCGCCGATCGCGAGGATGCGACCATCGGCGCTGAACGCCGCCGGTGTCGCGGAGAAGTACGGACCGCGAACGCCCGGGCCCCTGATCGATAGCGACGCGATGCGACGTTGGTCGGGCACGCTGTACAGCTGCACGCCGTCGTTGTTGTCGACGAGCGCGAGTCGCGATCCATCCGGCGAGTAGACGCCGCCGGCTCGCGGTGCGCCCCGCAGCAACCGCGCCATCGCCGGACGCCCGGTGAGGTCCCACGCCGTCATCGTGCCGTCGTAGCCGCTCACCACGAGGCCGAGGCCCTGCAAGAAGGCAGCCTGCGCAGCGCCGTGTTGGGTGTCCAAGGGCGATCCGACGCGCGGGAAGCCCGGCTTCGACGCGTCGAAGACCTCGGCCGCGGTGTCGCCGGCCACGGCCACACGCGTGCCGCTCGCGTCGAACCCGACCGACACCGCGACACCCTTCCCGACCTTGCCGGAGACCGGGACGGGGCTGGTCGCGTTCGACACGTCGTACACGACACCGAACCCGGTACCAAATGTGCCCACGGCGAGGCGCCGACCATCGGGCGAGAACGCGACACTCCGGACTCCTGCCTGCACGTCGATGTCGGCGACGACCGCGCCGGTGCCGGCGGCATGCAGCATGACGTGCCCACCGTTGTCGCCCGCGGCGATGAGACGCCCGTCGGGGTTGCGCGCGAGCGCGTTGACCGTCGTCGTGTGCCCGCCGAGTGCGACGCCGGTCGGCACGCGTGCCGCGACATCCCACAGGCGCGTGGTCGTCGCGGCCGTGATCGGCCGCGCGGCTTCGAGGGTGCCGAGCGCGACTGCGAGCCGCGAGCCGTCGCCCACGAACGCGACGTCGGCGACCGGCGCGCCCACGTGCAGCGGGATGCCGTCGGGTCGCAGGGTCGCGGCGTTCCAGAAGGTCACCGTCCCCGACTTGCTGCCGGCCGCGATGAGACGGCCGTCGGGACTCACGGCGACGCCTTGCGCGCCCGGGACCGAGAACGAACCGGCGAGCCTGCGCTCGGCGAGGTCCCACACGTCGCCACCCGACCGGCCGAGGGCGACGATTCGTCGCTCGCCGGGGAAGGGCGCCATCCACGCGTAGCCGTCGTGGCCGCCCGAGAGCGTGAAGCGCAGCCGCGGCTCGGCGATGAGCGCCGAGAGGAGCGCGCCTCGGGCGGCGGGGCCCGGTCGCCGGCGCTCCACCTGGGCCGCGAGGAGGAGCGCGAGCGTGCGATTCCGGTCGATCAGTGCCGGAACCTCCGCGATCGCTCGGTCGAGCTCCGCCGAAACGGTCGCCGCCCGGGCTCGGTTCCGCTGTTGGTCGGCGCGATTGCGCTGCGAAATCGCGTAGCCGCCGAAGACGAGGGCGACGACCAGGATCACGGCAACCGCCACCAGCGAGCGCCGCAGCCTCCGGTTCTGACGCGCCTGCGTACGGGCCCGCAGCTCGGCTTCGGCGCGCTCGCGATTCGCGAGGCCGTCACTGGCGACCAGGAACTCGCGTTCGGTCGCCGCCAGTCGGATCTGCCGCGCGACATCGTGCGCCGCCGAGAGACGCGGGCCTCGGTACAGGATCGACTCGTCGCGTTCGTGCGCGTCCCAGTCGGTCGCCGCTTGGGTGATGGCGCGGCGCACACGTATCGCGTCGCGGTCCTCGTCGATCCAATCGCGCAGACGAGGCCACTCGCGGAGGAGCGCTTCGTGCGCGACCTCGATGGTCGGCTCGCGGGTGATCGGATGGTGATCGGTGACGAGCAGCCGGTTCGCGCGGTAGCGATCGACGACCTCGGGCGGCACTCCCGCGAGCTCGTCCATCGTCGCGCGCCGGCGCAGATCGTCACTCTCGTCGCCGGCGGTGACGAGCTGGGTGAACATGCTCCGCACGTCGGCCTGCTGGGTCGCGTTCATCTCGCCGTACAACTGTTCGGCGCGGCTCGCCAGCGCGCCGCCGATGCCGCCGAGGTCTCGGTAGGTGTGCGCGGTGACCGTCGCGTTCGAGCGCTGCTCGTAGAGCTCGGTGAGCGTGAACTGCAGGAGGGGGAGCGCGCCCGGCCGACTGACGACGTCACTCACTATCGTGGCGACGAGCCCGGGCTCGAACCGCACGCCGACGCGTTCGGCGGGAGCGACGATCGCGTCCTGCAGCTCCGATGACGTCATCGGTGTCACCGCGAACGTCGCGTCGCTCACCACCGGCCCCATGAGCGCGTCCTGGAGCGGCCGGTCGTAGAGATCCGCGCGTAAAGTCACGATCACCCGAAGGAACTGCTGCGGCGTCGCCGCCGTGGCCAGCAACTCCACGAAGTGGTCGCGCGTGGCGTCGGAGTCGACCGACGTCCACAGCTCCTCGAACTGATCGACGACGATCACCAGCTGCTCACCTTCGGCTACCAGGTCGGTCGCGACCGTCAGCAGGCCATCCGTTTGCGAGAGGCGGGTACGCATCGTCGAGTCGTCATCGGTCGTCGCAACCCGTCGCAACGCGGCCTCGAGCTCGGTGATCGGATCGGAGCCCGGCACCATCGACACCACCAGGGCGCCGCGCCGGCGGAACTCCGGTACGACGCCGGCTTGCACGAGCGAGCTCTTGCCCGATCCGGAGGGACCGACCACCGCGACGAACGGTGCCGCTTCGACAGCCGCCACCAGGCGCGCTACCAGCTCGCCGCGACCGTAGAAGTCCGCGGCGTCGGCCTCGCGAAACGCCCGCAGTCCCTTGTACGGGTTGCCGCCGACGGCCGGCATGCTGGCGATCGTGTGCACCACGGTGCGTGCCGCGGGCTCACCCGCGAGCCGGCCCGTCGTCCGCAAAGTGTCGGTGCCCAACACCGCCAGGCGCCACGACTGCGCGAAGTCGGAGACGCTCGCGTAACGGTGCTCGGCGCGCGGCGCGGTCGCGCGTTGCAAGACGGCGTCGAGCGCGGTCGGCACGTCGGCGTGACCCTCGAGCGAGGGAACCGGGTCGGTGAACTTCGCGCGGAACACCTCAGTCGTCGTCGATCCGGCGAACGGCGGCGCGCCGGTCAGTGCTTCCCACGCGACGACTCCGAGCGCATACAGGTCGGAGGCCGCCGTCGCCTTTCCGTCTCGCGCTTGTTCGGGACTCGCGTACAGCGGTGACCCTGCCGATCGCAGATCGAGGTCGTCGTCGGCTCCGGAGAGCACGGCGATGCCGAAGTCGGCGAGATAGCTGTTGCCCGACTCGTCGAAGAGGACGTTCGCGGGTTTCACGTCGCGATGCACGACGCCCAGTGCGTGAGCGGCGGCCAGCGCGCCCGAGATCTCTTCGACGAGTCGCGTCACGTCGGCGAGCGGCAACGGGCCGTCGGCGATGCGATCCGAGAGCGATCCGCCTCGCAAGAGACGGAACACGAGGAACGCACCGCCCGGCCGGCGCCAGAAGTCGTAGAGCGGTACGACGTGCGGGTGCTCGAGCCGCGCGACGAGCTGCGCCTCGGCCTCGAACCTCTGTACGAACCGCGGGTCGTCGGCCAGATCGGCGCGCACAACCTTCACCGCGACCTCGCGCCCGACGCTCGGCTGCAGCGCGCGATACACCGCGCCGAAGGCACCCTCGCCGATGATCTCACCGAGCTCGTAGCCCGGCACCGCCGGCCCCGACGCCGGCGCGAGCGACGGATCGCCGAGCGTGATGCGACGGTCGAGATCCACCAGCGCGTCCGACGGTGGCAGGCCGGTCTCGTCGGCCAGATAGTCGTGGAACCGCCGGAAGGCACGGAGCGCCTCGGCCTGGCGACCGCCGAGGTAGAGCGCGCGCATCAGCAGCTCGACGAAGCGCTCGCGGAGCGGTTGTTCGGCGACGAGCCGCTCGAGGTCGGCGACGGCCTCGGCGTGCCGGGAGTCGTCGATGAGACATTCCGCGCGCTCCTCGAGCGCGACGAGTCGCAGCTCCTCGAGCCGGGCCGCGACCGGCCGCAGCCACCACTCGTCGGCGTCGTCGCCGAACGCCCGACCCGACCAGTACGAGAGCGCACCGTCGTACGCGGCAACGGCGTCGCCGGGTTGACTCGAGCGCGCCCGCGCCAGCGCCTGCTCGAAATCGGCCGCGTCGTACGACGCACCGTCGAGCACCAGCGCGTAGCCGTTGTCGCGAGTGACGAGGTGGTCGCCCCCGATCGAAGCGCGCAAACGTGAGACGTACGACATCACGGTGCGCCGCGCGCCGTCGGGGGCGGCGCCCTCCGGCCAGATCGACTCGACGAGGCGATCGGCGCTGACGATCGAGTCGTGCTCGGCGAGCAACGCGGCCAGGAGTCGCCGTTGTTGCGGACCGCCGAGCGAAACGGCCTCCCCATGGTCGGCCGCGCCGACCGTGCCCCGGAGCACGGTGAAGCACACCTCCGCCTGCGCCATCACGCCGTCAGTCTCAGTCATGGCGAGCGGTCCAGTCGATGGCGTGGAGGCTGTAGGCACCGGCGAGGCCTTTGAGCTGGACCTCGCGGCTGTCGCCGAAGACCAAATCTCCGCGTGACTCGACGATCTCCCGGACCAGCGACGAGACCAGGATCTCGCCACCGCGGGCGTGGCTCGCGATGCGAGCGGCGAGCACCACCGGTTTCCCGAAGAGGTCGCCGTCTTCCACGATGGCTTCGCCGGCGTGCATCCCGACGCGGATGCGCAGGGCATCGGTGGGTCGCGACCGGCCGTGGGCCTCGAGTGCCCGCATGATCTCGACCGAGCAGAGCACGGCTGAACGCGCGCTCGGGAACGCGAGCATGAAGCCGTCACCCTGCGACTTGACCTCGAAACCTCCCCGGCGCTCGACGTGGCGCCGTACGAGGCTGTTGTGAAAGCCGAGCAGGCTCATCCACCGCTCGTCTCCGAGTTCGGCGCCACGCCGGGTCGACTGCTCGATGTCGGAGAACACGATCGTGAGCGTTCCGCCCTGACTCAGCAACGGCGGGAGCGGCTCGGCCGCGGCCGCGGCGGCAACGACGTCGATCGAGGTGCGCCGGAGCGGATCATCGTCCGCCGCGTTCTGCTGGAGATCCGTTTCCGGACCGATCACCTCGAGCCGGCAGCGCCCGAATGTGACCACCTGTCCGGCGTCGACACGCGTCGGTCCGTCCAGAGCCGCGCCGTCGACCTGGGTGCCGTTCGTGCTGTCGAGATCCTGCACGGTGAGGCGGCCCGCCGTGGCGCTCAACTGGAGATGCCGGCGCGACAGCTCGGCGTCGGCCAGGAGTACGCCGTCGCAGTCTCGGCCGACTTCGATCGGGCGCCGGACGACGAGGTGCAACGGCGTGCGCCCCGGCTCGCTGATCTTGACGGTCGGGTCGGCGCTCGGCTTCACAGCCGAAGTGTCCCCGGAGCCGTCTGCAAATCGTCGACAGCAGCGAATCGCCGTGTTCCGAAGACGTGAGGTTGCGCCGGTGTCGTGCGCGTTGACGTGCAAATGCGCCGTGACCTGCAGAGCGGGCGACGGGAATCGAACCCGCGTTCTCAGCTTGGGAAGCTGATGTTCTGCCGCTGAACTACGCCCGCGAGTAGCGCGGAGGCTACCAATCGGTGGCGTCCGCGGCGCCCGCGAACCGTCTCCGACCTCGCGTAGTGTCACCGCCGTGATTCTCTCCGACGTGTCCATCCGCAAGGCGCTGGCCGAGGGCCGCATCATCATCGAGCCACTCATGGAAGGCGGCGTGCAGCCGTCGTCGGTCGACCTGCGGGTCGACCGCTATTTCCGCGTCTTCCGCAACGACACGACGCCCTTCATCGACCCGAAGCTCGCGCAGGAGGATCTCACCGAGCTCGTGGAGGTCGGTGCCGACGGCAGCTTCATCCTCCACCCCGGCGAGTTCGTGCTCGGCTCCACTCTGGAGCGCGTCGCGCTGCCCGACGATCTCGTGGCGCGATTGGAGGGTAAGAGCTCATTGGGAAGATTGGGATTGTTGATCCACTCGACGGCGGGATTCGTCGACGCGGGATGGGACGGGCATCTCACGCTCGAGTTGTCGAACGTGGCCAACCTGCCGATTGCGATCTATCCGCAGATGAAGATCGGGCAGATCTCTTTCCTCCAGATGACGACGGCGGCCGAACATCCCTACGGAAGCGGCGAGGCGGGGTCGAAGTACCAAGGGCAGCGAGGACCGACGCCGAGTCGGTACTACCTCAACTTCCGAGATCGCTGAGAATCCGGCCGTCCCGACGACCATTGAGCGACAATCACGCCATGGCCTATGCCTCCGCAGCGCAGCGTGACCCGACGGCGGTCGTCGGTCGGCGGATCACCGCGTACCTGCTCGACGGTCTGCTCGTCCTGATCACGTTCACCGTGCTGCTCGCGATGGTGGAGCACGACTCGTTTACCAACGCGCCGGCCAACGCGTGCTCGATATTGCGCGCCCGGCATGCGGCCGACTCCTACAGCGTGATGTGCGTTCGTTCCGCGAGCCGCGCCTGGCTGTGGAAGCGCGGCGACTTCATGACCGCGGTCTACGTGGCCGCGCTCGTCGGCGTCCTCAATCTCGTCGTTCTGCAGGGAGTCACCGGCGCGAGCGTGGGCAAGCATGTGCTCGGACTCCTCGTCGTCGACGAACAGGGCCGCCGGGCGGGCTTCGGGCGGAACCTCGTGCGGTGGCTGTTCCTCGTGGTCGACGGAATCTTCCTGATCGGTCTGATCGTCGCCCTCTCCACACGGTTGCACCGCCGCGTGGGCGACCTCGCGGCCGGAACGTACGTGGTCGCCAAGGCGCGCGCGGGCCAACCGGTTGCGATCGCGCCTGCGGCCCCGGCTGTGCCGTACGCCGGTCCGGTGTTCGCCGTGCCACAAGTCGGCGCGGTCGCAGTGCCCAGTTATCCGGCGCCGGTGGCACACGCTCCCAACCCCGAGCCGTGGGGCACGGCGCAAATCGCGCCGCCCGCGGTCTCCGCCGCATGGAATGCGCCCCCAACCGCGTCGCCCGCGCCTCCGATGTCTCGACCGGCGGCCGTGCCGCGACCACCGGCCGCACCGCCGTCACCACCTCCGCCGTCCTCACCCGCGCCGCCGCCCCCATCTGCGCCGCCGCCTCCGCCTCCCCCACCCGCGCCGTCGACGCCGCCGGTCGCGCCGCCGGTGCCCGCTCCGTTCGCGCCGCCGGTGCCCGCTCCGTTCGCGCCGCCGCCTGCCCCTCGACCGCCGCCCGCGCCCGCTCCGTTCGCGCCGCCGCCTGCCCCTCGACCGCCGCCCGCGCCCGCTCCGTTCGCGCCGCCGCCTGCCCCTCGACCGCTGCCCGCGCCCGTGGCGGCACCGCCTGCCGCCCCCCAAACTCCGCCCCCACCCGCGGCGCGACCGCCCGCGCCGTTCCGTCCGACGGCCCCGGACCCGGAACGCAAACCCGAGCCTCGACCCGAATCGTGGTGGGACATGGCGATCCCGACGGACCCTGCGGATGGCGAAGAGCAGCCGTAGCGCGTGATGCGAGGAGGGGAGTCGGTACTGCGGAGGGTGACGCTCCCGGCGCTGATCGTCATCGGTGTCGTCACGACCGTCCCGGGCAACTGGCTGCGCGTCCAGAACGTCGACCCGCAGTTCTCGATGGTGCTGGTGCAACGCGCGATCCGATACGGCGGGACGTTCTTCGACAACGCGGTCCAGGACCACGGCCCGATCGAGCCGGTCCTCTACAACATCGCGGCGCGCGCCGGCGGTCGCAACGGTGCCTGGTACGTGATCTCGGCGATGGTGACCGGTGTGAGCCTGGCGCTCGCGTACGTCGCGGCGCGCACCGCCCGGTTTGCCGGCGGCACGCGCGAGATCGGCATCGCCGTTGGTGCCGCGGTCTTCGTGCACTTCACGATCTCGCGATCCAACTACGCGGGTGTGTTCTACATCCGCAACATGACGACCGTTCTGCTCGCGGCGGCGTGGGTGCTGCTGATCGAAGACCGCGTGTGGGCGTCGCCGCGCCGGCGCCGGCTCGGAGGGATGCTGGTCGGCTGCCTGCTCGGGCTCGCGCTCCAGAGCTTGCTCTCGACGTTCGCAGCGGGAGTGCTCGGGCTCGTCGCGCTGGCGACGGTCTGGTCGCGCGTCGAGTTGGAAGAGCGATTACCGCTTGCGGCCATCATGAGCGGATCGGCGCTGCTGACATTCGTGAGCGCGCCCGTCTACTACCTGCTCCGCGGTGACTTCGCGGAGTTCTGGAGTGGCTGGGTTCGATATGGCCACTACATGGCGGTCGGTCCCGGCCGCAGCACGTACCAGCAGTTCCACCTGGGTTGGACGAACTTCGTCGGCTACTACGAGCACCGGCCGCTCGCGTGGGCGCTGATCCTTGCCTTCGCGGTCACCGTCGGTGCGATCTGGAACGGCGCCGATCTGCGCTCCCGGGTGTTGCACCTGGGTTTGCTCGCGTGGTGGATCGGGGCGTGGGTCGAGCTCGTGTTCAGTCAGCGGTACTCGGCCGAGTACTTCGTCGTCACCAGCGTCCCGACCGCGCTCATGGCCGCGGCGCTGGCGGGCCATCTCTGGAGCCGGCTGCTCGCGACGCCCGAGCCGAGTCGCGCGTTGGTCGTCCTTCCACTCCTCATCGCGATCCTCGCGGTGCTCATGTCGAGCCAGAAGAACTTCGACAACGACGTGCGGGCCGCGTGGCACTTCCGAGGTGTGAACGCCAACGCGTCACTCGTCGCCGACAATCGCGGCGGGTCCGAGCGAACCGCGCTCGCCGTGCTCGATCTCGTGTCGCACGACGGCGATCCGCTCCTCGTGTGGACGAACGATCCGTATCCGTACCTGAATCTGAAGCGGGTGTCTGCGACACGCTTCTTCTACAAGAGCTTTCTCCTCGGCGAGATCTACCTCGGGCGCACGAGCAAGGCCTATGTGCTCCCGGACACGTGGCGCTGGTTCGCCGAGGATCTGCGCGAGAGCCATCCCGTCGCCTACATGCTCGTCGGTCAGCCGAGCCTGCCGATCGGGAATCCGTTCGCCGACTACGTGAAGCGCAACTTCGATCTCGTTCTCGTGAGCAAGGACATGCCGGTGTCACTGCGACACGACGTTGCCCGCCAGGTTCTCACCGCGTCGGCGTTACGGAAGTGGAAGGGACGTCCGCCCAACGTCTCGCCCAGCGGCTGGACGGTCGACGGGAACGATGCGCGCTACCGGCAGGGACCATCGGCCGGCGCCGACGATCAGCTCACGCTGTCGACGCGCTCGTGCTTTCGACTCGACGGGGTGATCCCGGGTGACGCCGCCGGAACGCTCGGCACCGTGGTGTTCCGCTTCTCCGACAATGCCGGCAAGAGCGAGCGGCTCAAGCTCGCGTTCGATGGGAACAATGCAGTATCCGGGAGCGACTTCGTCGACTATCTGAGCGCGCCGGCCGGTGTTCCCGTGACCGCGCGTGACATGCCGTTCTCGTTGGTCGTCGGTCGCCGATCGGCGGCACTCGTGATCGCGCATCGGGTGCGCGCCGCGGTGTTGCTGCCGAGGTCGGTCACGGTCACCGCGGAGCCGACGTCGCGCGCACTCGAGCTCTCCGGCCTCGAGGTCGGAGCGCCGCCGGCCGGGAGTGGATGCTGACGCGCCGGAGAGCTGTGGCGCCGCTTCGCTGCCGGTGGCTTAGATACCGGTCGGAAACGTTGCCCCGCTCGGCGCGGTGCGCTCCGTCTCGCCTTCGATCGCTTCCCAGAGGATCTCGGCGATGTCCTGCACCCGCACTTCCTCGTCCTTCCCCTCGCCCTTCACGCCGTCGTCGAACATGACGTAACAGAACGGGCAGGCGACGGCGACGCGCGTCGCACCGGTTGCGATCGCTTCCTGGCTGCGCTCGGTGTTGACCTTCTTCCCGGTGCTCTCCTCCATCCACATACGCGCGCCGCCCGCACCGCAACACATGCCGCGTGTCCCGTTGCGCGGCATCTCGACGAGATCGATGCCGGCCAGCGAACCGACCACGCGCCGCGGTGCGAGGTACACGTCGTTGTGCCGGCCGAGGTAGCACGAGTCGTGGTACGTGACTCGCTCTTCGAGCGACGCGCCCGCGAGCGACAGGCGCCCGTCGCTCACGAGCTCGTCGAGCAACTGGCTGTGGTGGATGACCTCGTAGTTGCCGCCGAGTTGCGGGTAGTCGTTCTTGATCACGTTGAAGCAGTGCGGGCACTGCGTGATGATCTTCTTGACTCCCATGGCGCTGAACGTCTCGATGTTCTGGGTCGCGAGCATCTGGAAGATGTACTCGTTGCCCGATCGGCGTGCCTGATCGCCGTTGCAGAGTTCGCTCGGCCCGAGGATCGCGAAGTCGATGCCGGCGCGTTGGAGGAGCTTCGCGAGCGCGCGGCTTGTCTTCTTGTTGCGGTCGTCGAAGCTGCCGGCGCAGCCGACGAAGTAGAGATACTCGTGCTCGAGCGGTGACCCGGCTTCGACGATCTCGACGCCCTCGAGCTGATCGGCCCAGTCGCCGCGCTCGCCCTGGTTGAGGCCATATGCGTTTCCGGAGTTCTCCATCGACCGGTACGTGTTGCCGAGCTCGCTGGGGAAATCGCTCTCCATGAGCGTGAGATAACGACGCATGTCGAGGATCTTGTCGAGGATCTCGATGTTCACCGGGCAGATCTCGTCACAGGCCTTGCAGCTCGTGCACGCCCAGATCTCCTCCGACGAGATGCGCTCGAACACGCTGTCGGCGGCGACGTCGATGTCACCCACGACGCCGACCGGCGGCGACACCTGTGGCGAGCCGGTCGCGGCCATCACCTCGCCGACCTTCAACACGATCTCGCGCGGGTCGAGCGGCTTCCCCGTCGCGTGCGCCGGACAGACCGACGTGCAACGCCCGCACACCGTGCACGCGTCGGTGTCGAACAACTGCTTCCAGGTGAAGTCTTCGATCTTGACCGCACCGAACGACTCGAGCTCGGTCTCCATGAGATTCGGCATGGGTTTCATCGCGCCCTTGGGCCGGTCGCGATCGCTGAGGTACATGTTCATCGGTGACGTGATCATGTGGCGCAACTTCGTGATCGGGAGGATCGCGAGGAACGCGAGGAACGCGATGACGTGCACGGCCCACAGCCAACGGTGCGTGTCGCGCAGTGTGTTCGGCGCCCAGTCCTTCACCAGGTCCGAGAGCGGATACCCGATGAACGACCACTTCTCGAACGCCGGCCGGCCCACGAGCGCGATGCGGACGGCCTCGGTGAAGAACCCGGTGAGCCCGATGAGCGCGAAGGTGCCGAGAATCACCGCGTCCTCGGGCTTGGTCTTGATGCGGATGCGGTAGGGCCGTTGGATGTAGCGGCGCCCGATCGCCCAGCCGATGCCGATGAGGAAGATCACGCCGACCGCGTCGCCGAAGGCCGAGTAGGCCTCGTACACGCGGCCGTGCAGGAATCGCCACGATCCCGGCAGCAAGTGGTCGAGCTCGATGACGAGCGTCACCATGAAGAGGCCGATGAACCCGAAGTAAATACACGAGTGCATGATCCCCGCCGCGGGATCGCGCAGCAGGGTGCGCATCCAGACGCCGGAGCGGAAGTCGGCGAAGCGGCGCTTGGCGTTGCTCTTGTTGGTGCGGCGGTTGTCGGGTGCGCCCCGCTCGTAGTTGCGGACACGGAGCGACGTGAGCCACGCGACGATCAGCAGCATCACCGACGCCGATGCGTAGAACGCGATCTTCAGCGCGGTCGGGACGTTGGTGAACGCGTCGCGTTGGATCGGCGATTCGTGATGCCAGTTCGTGATCGCGGGCAGTAGGCCCGAGACAACGGTGAAGACCGCAGCACCGACGCCGATGGCGAAGACGATCTGATGAGGCCGGGGCCGTCGCATCGGCCGAAATCTACCGGTCAGCCGCCCGTGAGGACCGATTGCGCCAGAAACCCGGTGGCGCACGAAGCGGTGAGCGAAGCGCCGAAGGCGCGGAGCGAACTCGCCGGAGCGGCGAGCGCCGGCGGGATGGGTATCCCGTCCCGCAGCGAGTGCGACCAAGAATTAGTGCACTGATTGCAAGTCAGCTTCGCGGAGGCGCTTGGCCATGCCCGCGAGCAGCTTGCGCGCGAAACCGGGGACCTCGTCGACGATGCCGGCGAACTCGCGCTGGCCGAGCACGACGAGCTCCATTTCGGACTCGGCAACGATGGTGGCGTTGCGCGGCGCCTTCTCGAGCAGCGCCAGCTCCCCGAACGAGTCGCCGGGGCCGAGGCTCGCGATCTTGGCGCCGTGACGTTCCACCCGCGCGGTGCCGCTGATGATGGCGAAGAACTCGTGACCGGTCTCGCCTTCGCTCACGACCGCCTTGCCCGCCGGGACGCGGATGTCCTCCGCCCGTTTCGCGACCAGCTGGAGGTCCTTGCGGGAGCAGGCCGAGAAGAGGGAGACCTGCTGGAGGTGGTCGATGAAGACATCACGGCGAGACATGGCCGGGAATCTAACGACCCGCCGCCGGCCGTGCACGCGGCTCTCCGGGAGCCGGGCGGTCGGGCCCGAGATGGCCGAAAGCCGGTCGGTTGCCGCCCCGCCGGGAATATTGAGTGGGGGGCACTCAAGTTATACTGTCACGACCTACTCAAGTTCCCCTACCGGTGTTCCGATCGGGCCTGAGGGCTCGGATCGCAGCATCCGGAACCCCCAAACAGCGAATCGCGAAACCCAAGGAGCCACCCATGTCCAAGGCCGTCGGCATCGATCTCGGCACCACCAACTCCGTCGTAGCGGTGCTCGAGGCGGGCGAGCCCTCTGTCATACCCAACGCCGAAGGCGCCCGGACCACTCCGTCGGTCGTGGCCTTCTCCAAGACCGGAGAGGTTCTCGTCGGCGAGGTTGCCAAGCGCCAGGCGATCACCAACCCCGATCGGACGGTCCGTTCCGTCAAGCGCCACATGGGCACCGACTGGAACCTCGACATCGACGGGAAGGCCTACAAGGCCCAGGAGATCAGCGCGCGCATCCTCATGAAGCTCAAGCGCGACGCGGAGAGCTACCTGGGTGAGCCGGTGAACCAGGCCGTGATCACCGTTCCCGCGTACTTCGACGACGCGCAGCGCCAGGCCACCAAGGAGGCCGGCGAGATCGCAGGTCTCGAAGTGCTGCGCATCATCAACGAGCCGACGGCGGCCGCGCTCGCGTACGGGCTCGACAAGGAAGGCAGCGACCAGACGATCCTCGTGTTCGACCTCGGTGGCGGCACCTTCGACGTGTCGGTGCTCGAGATCGGCGACGGCGTGTTCGAAGTGAAGAGCACGTCCGGGAACACGCACCTCGGTGGTGACGACTGGGACCAGCGCGTCATCGACTGGCTCGTGACCGAGTTCAAGAACGCGCACGGCATCGACCTCGCGAACGACAAGATGGCCACGCAGCGCCTGAAGGAGGCGGCAGAGAAGGCGAAGATCGAGCTCTCCAACCTCCAGGAGACGACGATCAACCTGCCGTTCATCACGGCCACGGCCGATGGTCCGCTGCACCTCGACATGACCCTGTCTCGGGCGCGCTTCCAGGAGCTGACCCGCGATCTGCTCGAAGCGTGCCGCGGGCCGTTCGAGCAGGCCATCAAGGACGCCGGGCTCGACAAGTCGAAGATCGACCACGTGATCCTCGTCGGAGGTAGCACGCGCATGCCCGCGGTCACGGATCTCGTGCACGAGCTCACCGGCAAGGAAGCGCACAAGGGTGTGAACCCCGACGAGGCGGTTGCGGCCGGCGCGTCGATTCAGGCCGGTGTGCTGAAGGGGGACGTCAAGGACATCTTGCTGCTCGACGTGACGCCGCTGTCGCTCGGCATCGAGACCAAGGGTCAGATCATGGAGAAGATCATCGAGCGCAACAGCACCATCCCGGTGAAGCGCGCCCAGGTCTTCACCACGGCCGAGGACAATCAGCCGTCGGTCGAGATCAAGGTGCTCCAGGGTGAGAGCGACATGGCGTACCGCAACAAGCAGCTGGGCACGTTCACGCTCACCGGCTTGCCGCCGGCGCCGCGCAACGTTCCGCAGATCGAGGTCGCGTTCGACATCGACGCCAACGGCATCGTGCACGTGCACGCGAAGGATCTCGGCACGGGCAAGGAGCAGTCGATGGTGATCAGCGGCGGCACCGCGCTCGGCAAGGACGACATCAACCAGATGATTCGCGACGCCGAGGCCCACGCCGAGGAAGACAAGCGCAAGCGGGAAGAGGCGGAGACCCGCAACACCGCCGACTCGCTCGTCTACCAGACCGAAGACATGCTCAAGCAGCAGGGCGACAAGGTGCCGGCGGAAGACCGCACGAAGTTGGAGGACGCGCTCAAGGCGTTGAAGGACGCGTTGGCGGGCGAAGAAATCGAGCCGGTCAAGCGGGCGCACGAGGCCCTGAGCTCGGCCAACCAGGAGTTCACGACCCGGCTGTACCAGAGCGCGCAGGCGCAACAGTCGGCCGGTCCCGACGCCGACACGACGCCTCCGTCCGACGACGACGTTGCCGACGCGGAGATCGTCGACGACGCCGACGACGAGCAGACTGCGTAGGCGGCGATGTCTGTCGACACGAACGACGCCGTAGCTCCCGATCCGCACGACGCGGATGGGAGTGCGGCGGGTGAGTCATTGGATGAACCGACCGGCGACGGATCCGAGCCGGCCGAGGACGACGACGAGGCCGGAAGGATCATCGCCGACATGGACCTACTGCAGCGCGAGCGTGACGATCTCCTCGGAACGTCGCAACGCTTGCAGGCCGATTTCGAGAACTACCGCAAGCGCGTCCTGCGCGAGCAGACCGCGCTCGTCGAACGGGCGACCGAAGGCCTGATCGAGCAGCTGCTGCCGGTCGTCGACAGCTTCGAGCTCGCCGTCGCCAACATCGGCGAAGACGGCGACGTCGAGAGCCTGCGCAAGGGCGTCGAGCTGGTGTACGCCGAGCTCCTCGGTGTGCTCGAGCGGGCCGGGCTCGAGCCGATCGCCGCGTTGGGAGAGCCCTTCGATCCGAACGTGCACGAAGCGGTGATGCAGGATGACGGAGCCGGCGAGCCACGAGTCGGTGGTGTGCTGCGCTCCGGTTGGAAGCTCAAGGGACGCGTGCTGCGTCCCGCGATGGTGAAGGTCACCAGGGACTGACCCGGGGAATCCACCCAGAGGAATCAGCAGGACATGACGGCCCAGCGGGAGTGGTTCGAGAAGGACTACTACAGCGTGCTCGGCGTCGCGCCGGACGCGACGGCGAAGGAGCTGTCGCGTGCCTACAAGAAGCTCGCCAAGGAGCATCACCCCGATATCAATCCCGGCAACCAGGTCGCCGAAGACCGCTTCAAGGAAGTCAACGCCGCGTACGAAGTGCTCGGCGACGCGGAGAAGCGCACGGAGTACGACGAGGTGCGACGCATGGTCGCGTCGGGTGTCGGGCCCGGAGGATTCGCGGGCGCGGGCCCGGGTGGCTTCGGCGGCCAGTCGTTCCGCTTCGAACAGGATGGGTTCGGCGGGGGCGGCGCGTTCTCCGACCTGCTCGGCGGATTCCTCGGCGGTCGTGCGCGCGGTGGACGACGCGCGACCGGACCGCAACGCGGTCAGGATCTCGAGACCGAGCTCCACCTCTCGTTCGAAGACGCCGTGCGCGGCGTCACGAGCACGGTGCGGTTCCGCGCCGACGCGACCTGCCACACGTGCAACGGATCGGGCGCAGCACCCGGGACGAGTCCCGAAACGTGTCCGCAGTGTCACGGCAGTGGTTCGATCGCGGTCGACCAGGGGCCGTTCTCGTTCTCCCAGGTCTGTCCGACGTGCGGTGGGCGCGGGCAGGTCATCCCGACCCCGTGCCCGACCTGCAGCGGCCGCGGTGTCGAGGTGCGGTCACGCGAGGTGAAGGTTCGCGTTCCGGCCGGCGTCACCGACGGTCAGCGCATCCGCGTCAAGGGACGCGGAGCGGCCGGTGCCAACGGCGGTCCCTCGGGCGACCTGTTCGTCGTCGTGCACGTCGATCCACATCCGCTCTTCGGTCGCAGCGGTGACGATCTCACGATCAGGCTGCCCGTCACCTTCGCGGAAGCGACGCTCGGCGCCAACGTGAAGGTGCCCACGCTCGACGGCCAGGTGACCGTCCGGATCCCCCCGGGTACGCCGAGCGGCAAGGTGTTGCGGGTACGCGGACAAGGCGTCGCCGACGACGGCAACGCGAAGAACGGCAAGCACGGAGGCGACCTCCTCGTCACCATCGATGTGCAAGTGCCCGACGCGCTCGACGAGCGTCAGCGCGAAGCGGTCGAAACGTTGGCCGGCGCGTTCGACACCGACCCGCGCGCCGAGCTGTTCGCGAAGCAAGACAGCCGAAGGAGCTCTGATGGCTGATACGAGAGCGCTCTACATCATCTCCGTCGCGGCCGAGCTCGCAGGAGTTCATCCGCAGACGCTGCGGATCTACGAGCGCAAGGGGCTGCTCGAACCGGCGCGCACAAGTGGGCGGAGCCGCCGGTACTCCGAAGAGGACATCGAGCTCCTGCGACGCATCCAGGAGCTCACCGCCGAAGGCGTTTCGCTGATCGGCGTGCAGCGAATCCTCGCACTCGAAGCAGAGCTGCGGGCTGCCGTCCAACGGGCGAACAAGCTGCAGGAACGAGTTGACGCGCTGCAGCGTGAGATGGACGACCGGGTCGCGGCTGCGCATCGTCAGTACAAGCGCGAGCTGGTGCCCGTCCGTAGCGGCTCCGTCGTGCGATTCGACTCGTTGAGGAAGTAAGAGCGAGGAATTCGGAACATGGCACTCGACCCGAACAAATTCACGCGCAAGACCCAGGAGGCGATCGGCGCGGCCCAGGCGGCCGGCCGCGAAGCCGGGCACACCGAGATCTCACCTGAGCACATCCTGAGCGCGCTCCTCGACCAACCCGAGGGCGTCGTCAACGGCGTGCTCGAACGCATCGGTGTCGACCTGCATGCCGTGCGGGTTCGCGTCGACGAAGCGCTCGGCCGCCGGCCGCGGGTCAGCGGCGCGACCGTGCGCGACGCGACCCTCGCGCCGGCGGCGTTCCAGCTGCTCGAGGCGGCAGACAGCGAGCGCGCGCAGCTCGACGACGAGTACCTGTCGACGGAGCACCTGCTCCTCGCGATGACCGACGTCACCGGTGGCGTGGGTGACCTCCTCCGTTCCTTCGGGATCACGCGCGATTCGGTGCTCGACGCGCTCCGTCAGGTGCGTGGCTCGCATCGCGTGACGAGCGACAATCCCGAGGACCAGTACCAAGCGCTCGAGAAGTACGGCCGCGACCTCACCCAGGCCGCGCGCGAGGGCAAGATCGATCCCGTCGTCGGGCGTGACGAAGAGATCCGCCGGATCATCCAGGTGCTGTCGCGCCGCACCAAGAACAACCCGGTGCTGATCGGTGAGCCCGGGGTGGGCAAGACCGCGATCGTCGAAGGGCTCGCACGCCGCATCGTCGAGGGCGACATCCCCGACGGTCTGCGGGACAAGCGGGTGATCGCGCTCGACATCGGGTCGATGGTCGCGGGGTCGAAGTACCGCGGCGAGTTCGAGGAGCGCTTCAAGTCGGTCCTGAAGGAGATCGCCGACTCCGACGGCGAGGTGATCACGTTCATCGACGAGCTGCACACGATCGTCGGTGCCGGGGGCGCCGAGGGTGCAGTCGACGCCGGCAACATGATCAAGCCGATGCTCGCGCGCGGCGAGTTGCGCCTGATCGGGGCCACCACACTCGACGAGTACCGCAAGTACATCGAAAAGGACGCCGCCCTCGAGCGCCGGTTCCAGCCGGTGTTCGTGGGCGAGCCGTCCGTCGAGGACACGATCGCGATCCTGCGGGGATTGAAGGAGCGCTACGAGGTGCACCACGGGGTGCGTATCCAGGACGCGGCCCTGGTCGCGGCCGCCGTGCTCTCGGATCGCTACATCGCGGGTCGCCAGCTTCCCGACAAGGCCATCGACCTCGTCGACGAGGCGGCCAGCCGCCTCAAGATGGAGATCGATTCGCTGCCCGAGCCGATCGATACCCTCGAGCGACGCCTCACGTCCCTGGCC
>JBBQER010000010.1:0-56687 GCA_038320885.1 Acidimicrobiia bacterium | reverse complement strand
GCCCCGCGTGCCCGACGACAATCCGACCGGCGTGTACCGGCGCGCGGTTGCCGTACCTGCTCACTGGGTGCGACGCCGGATCGTGCTGCACGTCGCGGGCGCGGAGTCGGTGCTCTACGTGCACGTGAACGGCACACCGGTGGGCATGGGCAAGGACTCCCGTCTGCCCAACGAGTTCGACCTCACCGGCATCGTCGAACCGGGGCAGATCTTCGACCTCGCACTGACCGTCGTGAAGTGGTCGGACGCCACGTACCTCGAAGATCAGGACCACTGGTACCACGGGGGCCTGCATCGCAGTGTGCTCCTCTACTCGACCCCACCCGTACACATCGTCGACGTGCACGCGGTCGCCGACTACGACCCCGAATCGGGCGCCGGGCACCTGAGCGCGCGCATTGCCGTCGACGCACCGGACCGGCCGAGCGGCGTGCGGGCGCGCATCGAGATCGCCGGTCACGGTGCCCACGCCAACGTGCGCTTCGAGCATCCCACCAACTGGATCGTCAACTTCTTGCGGTTCGAGGGGCGCGGCGCGGAGCTGTCGGTGACGGTTCCCGATGTCGAGCCGTGGACCGCCGAGACGCCCGCGTTGCACGATCTCGCCGTCACCCTCATCGACGCCAATGGCATCGAGATCGACCGCGTGATACTGCGCGTCGGCTTCCGGCGCGTCGAAATCCGCGGTTACGAGCTCCTCGTCAACGGACGACCGGTCTTGATCAAGGGCGTGAACCGTCACGACCACGATCCCCGCCGGGGGAAGGCCGTGACCCGCGAGTCGATCGAGGCCGACGTGCTGTTGATGAAGCAGCACAACATAAATTCGATCCGCACATCGCACTATCCGAGCGACGCGTATCTGTACGACGTATGCGACCGGCTCGGCATGTACGTGCTCGACGAGGCCAACATCGAGACGCACGCGTACCTGCGCAGCCTGACCAAGGATCCGACGTGGACGCCGGCGATGCTCGAGCGCGTCACACGCATGGCGCGGCGCGACAAGAACCATCCGTCGATCATCATGTGGTCGCTCGGCAACGAGAGCGGCGCGTCACCCGCGCATGTTGCGCTGGCCGAGTGGCTCCGGGCCTTCGACCCGTCGCGGCCCGTCCACTACGAAGGCGGCTTGGGTGAGGCGCTGATCGAGAGCGGCGAACGCGATGTCGCCGCGACTCTCGCCGAGCCGCGTCCCGAGACCGACGTGATCGCGCCGATGTACCCCGAAGTCTCCGACCTCGTCGACTGGGCAACGCGCTTCCGCCCCAACCGCCCGCTGATCATGTGCGAGTACATCCACGCCATGGGCAACTCGTGCGGCGGGCTCGACCAGTACTGGGATGCGATCCGGGCGTATCCCGGCCTCCAGGGCGGATTCGTATGGGATTGGGTCGACCAGGCGCTCGTGCAGAAGCTCGACGACGGCACCGAGCGGCTGGCGTACGGCGGCGACTTCGGCGACGAACCGAACGACGGCGCGTTCGTGTGCGACGGACTGGTTGCGACCGATCGCACGCCCCATCCGAGCCTGTTGGAGCTCACCAAGGTGATCCAGCCCGTGCAGATCCGCCCGCTCGACCCGGCGCGGGGCGTGCTCGAAGTGCTGAACGAGCACGCATTCCTCGATCTGTCGTGGTTCCAGCCGTCGTGGGTCGTGCACGTCGACGGCGTCGAGGTCGCGGGCGGCGAGCTCGAGCCACTTGATACGGCTCCCGGCGCGACGATCGTCGTGACGATCCCGCCTCCCGCGCTGCACCTCACCGCGGGCCAGCGCGCACACCTCACGCTCTCGTTCCGCACGCGCGCCGATCTCCCGTGGGCTCCGGCCGGCCACGAGATCGCGTGGGCACAGATCGAGCTCGCGGCCGAACCCGGCGTCTCGCGCGCTCCGGGGCCGACCGCGGCTTCGCCGAAATCGATTGCGTCATTGGAACCGAGCGTGACGCTCTGGCGCGCGCCGATCGACAACGAGACGTTCGGACCGGGTCACGCCGGGCGCTGGGAGTTGTTGGGCCTACGCGACGAAAACGCCGACTTCGACGCCAGCACCGTGACCAGACGCGAGGGTGACGGTCTCACCGTGCTGCACACGGTCGTGGTGCCACCCACCCTCGACGACGTCCCCCGCATCGGCGCGCGGCTGCGCATCGGACCGGGTGTGCACGCGGTCGAGTGGCTCGGTGCGGGGCCGCACGAGTGCTACTCCGACCGGCGCGCGAGTGCGCGGGTCGGACGCTTCACCACACTCGTCGACGACTGGCCGGTGCCGTACGTCCACCCCCAGGCGAGCGGCAACCGCGTCGACGTGCGCTGGCTCCGCTTCGTCGACGCCGACGGCGAGCCGCTGCTCACGATCGACGAGCTCGACGACCTGCAGGTAACCGTCGCGCGCGTCAGCGACGAGGCGCTCGACTCGGTCGACCATCTCGAAGAGCTCCCGGTTCGTGACGAGTGCTACGTGTGGATCGACGTGCGCCAGCGCGGCGTCGGTTCGGGTGCCTGCGGTCCCGACACCGCACCCGCGCACCGCATCGGTCCCGGCGCCTACCGCTGGTCGTACCGCCTCCGATAGCCATCGCGGCGCCGAGGCGTCGTGCTGGCACGAACCCGACGCACCGGCTGCCCACCTTGGCCCCGGACCACCCGGACGTCAGACTCGACCGGTGAAGTCGGTGCTGCGCGTCGCCTGGTACCGCTTCGGCGCGACGTTTCGCCACCGATGGCCGGGCTCTCTCGCGGTCGCCCTGCTCGTCGGTCTCCTGGGCGGCTTGTCGATGGGGGCGATCGCGGGCGCGCGCCGAACGCAGTCTTCGTTCCCGAAATTCCTTTCGAGCACGCATCCTTCCGATCTCCTCGTGCTCCACAACGACAGCATCAACGATGACAACAGCGGCGACGCGGCATTTCTCCGCAAGCTCGGGGACCTGCCGCACGTAAGGAGTGTCGAAAGCGCCAACGCGCCGAGCGAGCTGGTACTCGCAAACGATGGCAAGCCTGCGCACGACGCGGTTCACCAGATGTTCGATTCCACCGTGCAGATGACGGCCGACGTCAGCGGCGAGTTCCACGACCAGGACCGACCCACTGTGCTCCAGGGCCGGTTGGCCGACCCGAGGCGCGCCGACGAGATGGTCATGAGCATCGACGCGGCCCGAGTGCTGCACCTGCACGTGGGCGACGTGGTTCCCTTCGCGTTCTACACGAACAAGCAGACAATCCAGCCGGGCTACGGCACGGGCCGGCAGACCCCGGTCCGCCGGATCGGTATCAAGCTCGTCGGCATCGTCGCGTTCCGCTACGAGATCGTGCGCGACGACATCGACGGCTCGCTGAAGCTCGGGTTGTTCAGCCCCGCGTTGACGCGACCACTGGACCATTGCTGTGCCAACGGCCCGATCGCCGGGCTCCGACTCGATCACGGCAGCCGCGACGACGCGGTAGTGGAAGCCGAGATCAAAGGATTGCCGAACTCGACCGTGATCCAGATCACGGCGGTGCAAACGGCAACCGCCGAGCGCGCCATCGAGCCGGAATCGATCGCGCTCGGAGTGTTCGGAGCAATCGCGGCGCTGGCCACGTTCCTGATCGCCGGGCAGGCGATCGGCCGCCAACTGCGCCGCGGCGCCGGTGATCTCGACGCGATGCGCGCTCTCGGGGCAGGCCCGAGCATGACGCTGTTCGACGGCCTGATCGGTGTGATCGGCGCCGTCGTCGCGGGCGCGGTCTTGGCCATGATCGTTGCCGTCGCCCTTTCGCCGTTGTCGCCGTTGGGCCCGGTGCGGCCCGTGTATCCCGGGCGCGGCGTCGCGTTCGACTGGACCGTGCTCAGCGCCGGCGTCGCCGCGCTCATCCTTCTCCTGACCGCGCTCGCGGTCGTGCTCGCCTACCGGGACGCGCCTCACCGAGTCGCGCACCGTATGCAGCGCCTCGTGCCCCGACGCTCGCGGTTGGCCCGGCTCGCCGCGACTTCGGGACTTCCGGTGTCCGGAGTCGCGGGCGTGCGCCTCGCGCTCGAACCCGGGCGCGACAACCGCGCAGTCCCGCTGCGTTCGTCGATGCTGGGAGCGGCACTCGCGATCACGGTGTTCGTGACGACCGTCGTCTTCGGCGCGAGCCTCAATACGCTCGTCTCGCACCCGGCCCTCTACGGGTGGAACTGGGACTACGAGATGCTGGGCAACTACGGGGGACTGGCCGATGTGCCGCTCCCCCAGGCCGGAACCCTCCTCGACCACGATCCGAACGTGGCGGCCTGGTCGCGCGCCTCGTTCGGCGACTTGCGCATCGACGGCCAGAACGCGGCCGTGCTCGGGACGACGCCCAACGCCGCGGTCGGACCACCCGTTCTGTCGGGGCACGCACTCGCGGCGCCGAATCAAGTCGTGCTGGGCGCGTCGACCATCGCCGAACTGCACAAGCATCTCGGCGACACCGTCGAGCTCGATCACGGGACCGCGAAGCCGGCGAAGCTCGTGATCGTCGGGACCGCGACGCTGCCTGCGATCGGGGCAATCGAAAGCTTGCACCTGGAGATCAGCAGTGGAGCCGTGATCTCCGAGAACCTCATCCCGGCGGCGGATCGGGGCTTCGGCGACCTGCCCGGCAGTCCCGAAGCCGTTCTCGTCCGGTTCCGTCCCGGCGTAGACCCCGTGACCGCACGCCGCTCCGTGCTGCGTATCGCCCGGGAGACGAACGTTCTCGGCCACGGATCGCCCAACGTCTTGGCGGTGCAGCGGCCGGCCGAGATCGTCAACTACCGAACGATGGGGAACACGCCCGCGTTCCTCGGCGCCGCGCTCGCGAGCGGTGCCGTCGTGGGGCTCGGGCTCACCCTGTTCGCGTCGGTCCGGCGCCGGCGCCGCGACCTCGCGCTCTTCAAGACACTCGGCTTCACACGGCGCCAACTCGCGGCGACGGTCGCGTGGCAGGCCAGCATTGCCGTCGCGGCCGGCGTGATCGTCGGGATACCACTCGGCGTCGTCGCCGGGCGCTGGCTCTGGGACCGGTTCGCGGCCGCGCTCCACGTCGTCCCGCAGACCAGCGTTCCCGCGCCGACCATCGCGCTCATCGCGCTCGGCGCGCTCGTGCTCGCGAACGTCGTCGCGGCCATCCCCGGTCGCCAGGCCGCGCGCACCGAGACCGGCGTGCTGCTGCGCGCCGAGTAGCCGGCCAGCTCCGGCGCTGCGGAACGGCTCTGCGCAGCGAGACGGCGAGATTGCCTCGCCGCGCGACGACCAAGCCGTCGAGCTGCAACCACTCGCGCAGCGCGTTCAGCTCCGCTGCGGCGACTACCGCAACTTCGTCGGCATCGACCGCGGTTTCGGAATACGCGCCCCGCACGTGAAGAACCGACGCCTTGCGATCGGCTTTGAGATCGAAGCGCGCGACCAGCTGGTCGCCGAGCAGCAGCGGGAGCACGAAGTATCCGTACTTGCGGGCGGGCTCGGGTACGTAGACCTCGATGCGGTAGTCGAAATCGAAGATACGCAGCGCGCGGGCGCGATCCTAGATGAGCGAATCGAACGGTGACAGGAGTGTCGCGCTGGAGCGGGTCGGGGCCTTCGGACGCGCGCCCGGCAGGGCGTACGCCGTCTCGCTCCACCCGTCGACGCTCACCTCCGCCAGCTCGCCCGCCTCGGCGAGCTCCGCGACTCGTTGCTTCGCGACCTTGACGGGCATGACGTAGTAGCCGGCGAGATCGCGGACGGTCGCCACGCCGAGCGATCTCGCGGCCTGCAGGAGCAGTTGCCGCTGCGCTTCGTCGGCGGGTGGTGTGGGAACGGCGCGCACCGCGCCGGGAATGACCCGTTCCGGAATGTCGTAGACGCGCTCGAAGTTCGCAGTGCGCCAGCCCGCGAGCTCGCCCCGCATGAACAAATATTCGAGGGTCACCCGGCCGAAGCTGCGGCGGTCCCACCATTCGCCGTCGCGCCGGCGCGGGTCGGCGAGCTGCCCGGCCGTCAGCGGTCCCCGATCGCGAACCTCACAGAAGACGGCTTCGATGTAGTCGGCGTGCGCGACCCGGAACGCCTCGCGCCGCGCGGATCTCGTCGGGCTGCCGCCGTACGTTCCGTCCTGCTCCATCCGCCACCGGAACCGCGGCTGGTGCGCCATCGGAAGGAGCGCTACCGCGTGGCCCCAGTATTCGAAGAGGTCGCCGCCGGGTCCCGTTAGTTCGTGCAACAGCCCTACGTCGTACGCGCCCAGACGACTGAACAGCACGAGGAACTGCGTTCGTTGCACGACATTGATGGCGTCGAGCTGGAGTTGCCCGATCGCCTCGATCGCCGCCCGCAGATGGCGTTTCCGGATCGGACCGATAGGCCGCGGCCGCGCCAGGCCCTGGGCGTCGACCGCGAGCCGCCGCGCTTCGTCACTCGACAACCCGGTTCCGGCGCGCACGGCGGGATCCTATGAAAGCCGGATCCTACGAAACGTCGTCGGGCTTCCGACCCGTGAGCCCCAACAGCCGGTCTTGCAGCGATGCGTCGTCAGGCACTGGCACCGCAGGCCCGTACACACCCATGCCGCGCCACTCCTCGGCGTGCGGACTGACCTCGTCCCAGATCCCTTGCACGAGGTCGGCGGGCAGTTTGGTGTCGACCCCGATCACCTGCGCAATGTCGTGTGATCGGAGCGCGCGGAACGAGTTGATCTGCCAGAAGTACTCGCGCGCCGTGAAGTCGCCGAACGAAAGGTGCACGACGCCGTCGAGATCGCCGAATGCACGGGCCGCCGCGCACGCCCGTTCCACAATCGCCGCGAAGCTTGCCTTCGGATCGTCGGCGAGGAGATCGCCGTCGAACTTGTCGCGGCCGGCCTCGTCCATCGTCTCTCCCGACAGCGTGTCGGGCACCCACGAGTCGTCGTAGGCGTGGTAGTTGACAATCTCCCGGAGCGTCGGGGTGTGATCGCTCTCGCGCATCACGAAGCTCGCGGGCATCGCCATGTCCCACTGGTCGTCGCGGATCTGCGAGATCACCCGGTTGAGTGTCTCGTCGGCGCGAACGAAGACCTCGTTCTCGTGCATGCGACACCTCCCGCGAAAAGTATTACCGGGTCAAGTTACGGTTCGCGCGCGACCCCGGCCCTGCGCACGTTTCGCCCTCACCCCGGCCGTTCGCATAACAAACCCGGGTCCGGAACATTTCTCGGAGCGGTGCATCGCGAAGCGTCGAGCGACGCGGCTACGCCTCGGTGAACCGGATATCGGCCTGGATGCCCGCCGTCGTTGCCACCGGCGTCGCGCGAATCTCGTACACGTCGGTACCGTTCCCCGCGAGGAGCACGCGCTCGATGCCCGCGCCGAAGGTCATCCGCATGCCCGCCGCGATCACTGCCGTGTTCTCGAGCGTGGGAGAGTGGGTCGAGATCAGTCGAAAGCGCACGTCGGACGCACCCGCGGGCACCTCGATCACGAGCCGGTGATCCGACGCGACCGCGTGTACCTCGTGCGCGTCGATCATCCAGAGCACACCGGCCGCACCCCGCACGTTCCAATGCGCGGTTGCCGGCATGAACTGCGACCAGCCGCCCCAGTCGATGCCACTGGACTCGGCGCCGATCATCAGCGCCGGCCCGATCCAGGCGGACACGTGGCGCCCGCGCGCGAGCTCCTGCGTCACCGAGCGCGTCCCGCCGAAGGCGCCGAAGTCGGACAGGTCGTAGGTGACCGACGCACGCGTCAGGCGATCGAAGATCGGTCCGGCCATGAGGTCGTGCCCATGGTCCACGACCGGCGCGTCGAGCGCCGGCAGCGGTGCGTACTCACGACCGAGCAATGCCCAGATCCAGAGCGAGAGCATCGTGACGCTGCGCGTTGCGTCGGGATGATACGAACGCGTGAACGGTCCGCAGAAGTTGCGCAGGTTCGCGTTGTAGAGCGCACCGGCGCTCTGCCAGACCGCGTGCTCCAAACGCGCGCCGTGCATCGCGAAGTACGGATCCGGCGCGAACCTCTGCCAGAGCCGCAGTGCGTAGATGTCGATGCCGTAGTAGGTCGGCGAGTTGAACTCGTCGAACGCGCCGAAGCGGTCGAAGTCGGCAACGATCGCCTCCGCGAACGCGCGCCCACGGTCGACGAGCATCTCGTCGCCCGTACGCCGTCCGTACCAACCGTCCAACCACGCGCGCATCAACGCCGGGTTCGAGTAGCTCGGCGGGATGCGACCGTCGACCTCACCTGCGCACGCGAGCGCGATCGACGCCTCGATCGACGCGACGAGGTCGGCATCGAGTCGATCGGAGAAGTCTTCGAGGATCACCGCGAACGTGGTGCCGACGAACTGGCGCCAGTTCGGGTCGTAGTCCTCCCACATCACCGGCTCGGCCGGCGGCTCCGGCCACTCGAGGAACCGGCGATAGGTGCCGTGGAAGACCGTTTCCGGCCGGTCGTACTGCAGACCGATCAGGGCACGGATGGCGCCGACGGCCTCCCGGGCCGCCGCATCGTCGCCGATCGCGAGCTGCGCGTAGGCGAGCCACGCGGTATTGGGCACCAGGTGCACCTGGCGCGCCTCGATGCCCGGATCGATGCTGCGCGGTGGGTTCCACACCATGTGCTCGTCGGGATCCCACCACTCCATGCTCCACGCGTACGTGGCGGCCGGGAGGTCGGAGCTCGTCATTGGCCGCGAACCTATCGGCGGGGTTTCGGGTCGTACGCTGGGAGGATGCGTACCCGGGGGATCCTCATTGCCACACTCGTGATCGTCGGCGCCGCGTGCGGCAGCTCCGCGACGGCCGGCAAGGCCGCCGAGCCGAAGTCCCCACCCGCGACCCGCGCCCCGACGACGACCGCCGCGCCCACGACGCTTCCGAAGCCCAAGGCGTACGACCCGACCAAGCCCATCGACCTCGGCGGCGAGCCCGGCGTCACGAAGGCCGAGCAGACCCGCGCCGAGACGTTGCTGCGCACGACGATCAAGGATATCCCGCAGTTCTCGGATCCGGCCACCGCGGAAGCCGACGGCTACCGCACGATCGGCGACTCCATCACCGGGGACGAGCACTACGTCAACTGGTCGTACGTGAACGACGGCAACATCCTCGACCCGAACAAGCCCGAGTCGCTCGTGTACGAGATGAAGAGCAACAAGAAGACGCTGGTGGCCGCGATGTACATGCTGCCGTTCGGCAGCGGCTTCGGCGACGTGCCCGACGTCGGCGGCGCGCTCACGCAGTGGCACGTGCACCGGGACCTGTGCCTCACCGACGATCCGGTGCAGAAGGTGGTCTCGACGCTCACGTCGATCGACGGCACGTGCCCGCCCGGCTCGGCCAAGGCCGGCGACACTCCCATGCTCCACGTGTGGATCGTCCCGAACTCGTGCGGGCCGTTCGCCGCGCTCGAAGGCATCGGCGCCGGTCAGGTTCCCGCGGGTCAGACCCGGCTCTGCGACACCGCCCACGGCGCGCCGACGAGCACCCCGGCTTCCTGACCCGGGACCCGTTCCCCGCACGGTCGAGATCGGCTTCGGTGGCCCGGGTCATGCCCCGACGCCCATTCCGCGACTAGAAATCTGCCGGTCAGGTAACCGTCAGACATCGGGGCGTCGAATGGACATCAACTCCGGCGATACCGCATGGGTGCTGGCAGCCACAGCACTCGTGCTCTTGATGACGCCGGGGCTCGCGCTGTTCTACGGGGGCATGGTCCGGGCGAAGCACGTGCTGGCGATGCTCATGCAGAACTTCTTCACCATGGGACTGGTCGCCGTGCTGTGGGCGGTCGCGTGCTATTCGCTGGCCTTCGGCAACCTCGGCGACGGCGGTTGGCTGGGCGACCTCGACCACGCGTTCATGCGCAACTTCAACGGCGAGGTGTTCAACACCATCCCGCTCGTGCTCTTCATGGCGTTCCAGATGACGTTCGCCGTGATCACGCCCGCGTTGATGACCGGTGCCATCGCCGATCGCATGCGGTTCAGCGCGTGGGTGTGGCTCGTGGCGATCTGGTCGATCGTCGTCTACGCGCCGGTCGCGCACTGGGTGTTCGCGGGAGGGTGGCTCGCCGAGCGCGGCGCGCTCGACTTCGCGGGCGGCACCGTCGTGCACGTCAACGCGGGCGCGGGCGCGCTCGCGGCGATCCTCGCCCTCGGAGTGCGCCGCGGGTGGCCGGGCACGCCGATGCCGCCCCATTCGCTGCCGCTCACGCTGCTCGGCACCGGAATCCTCTGGTTCGGCTGGTTCGGGTTCAACGCGGGCTCCGCGCTCGCCGCCAACGACGTCGCCGCGACCGCCTTCGTCAACACGTTCCTCGCGGCCTCGGCCGCGATGCTCGGATGGCTCGCGGTCGAACGGCTCCGGGGCGGCCACGCGACGACGCTGGGCGCCGCATCGGGCGCGGTCGCCGGGCTCGTCGCGATCACGCCGTGCTGCGGATTCGTCGGCGGGATGGCGCCGATCTACATCGGGCTCGTTGCCGGCGCCGTTTGCTGCCTCGCGTGCAGCCTGAAATTCCGGTTCGGCTATGACGACTCGCTCGACGTCATCGGCGTCCACCTCGTCGGCGGCATCATCGGCTCGGTTCTGCTCGGGCTCTTCGCCGATGCCGCGGTGAACTCGGCGGGAACCGACGGCGTCTTCCTCGGCGGCGGCTGGAGCCTGTTCGGTGAGCAGGTGCTCGCGGTCGCGGTGGTCGCGGTGTACTCGTTCGTCGTGACGTACGTGATCTGCATCGTGCTGAAGACGGTGCTCCCCGGCGGGATCCGCGCGACCGAGCAGGAGGAGATCACCGGCCTCGACCTCACGCTTCACTCGGAGGTCGGCTACTCGTTCACCGACCGTTAGCCCGGGAACCCAACCGACGGGATGCGACTGTGAAACTCGTGGTGGCAATCATCAAGCCGTTCAAGCTCGACGACGTGAAGGCGGCGGTGCAGGCCTACGGCGTTCAGGGGCTGACGACGACGGTCGTGCAGGGCTTCGGCCGCCAACGCGGCCACACCGAGGTGTACCGCGGCGCGGAGTACACGGTGGAGTTCGTGCCGAAGGTCAAGGTCGAGATCCTGGTCGACGACGCCGAGGCACCGGGGCTCGCGCAGTGTGTCGTCGAGGCGGCGCGTACCGGCAGCATCGGTGACGGGAAGGTCTGGATCATGCCGGTCGAGGACGTGCAGCGCGTGCGCACCGGAGAAGCCGGCATCGACGCGATTTGATTCGTTCGGCTGATGCATTCGGCTGATTCGTTCGGCTGACCTATCCCGCGAGCTGCGCGAGCCGGCGCTCCAGGAAGTCGCGCTCGGCGCGCAGCGTCACGAGCGCGAGCGCCGACCGGTAGGCGCGGGCCGCCTCGTCGCTCCGGTCGAGCCGGCGCAGCAACTCGGCGCGCGCGCTGTGGAGATATGAGTACTGGTCGAGCGCGCCCGTCGCCGACAGCCGGTCGATGATCACCAGACCCGCAAGGGCGCCGTCGACCATCGCGACCGCGACCGCGCGGTTGAGCTCGGCCACGGGTGACGACTCGAGCCGGATCAGCTGGTCGTAGAGCGCGACGATCATCGGCCAGTCGGTCGCGTCGGCCGTGGGCGCCCGGGCGTGCAGTCCGGCGATCGCCGCTTGCAACACGAACGGCCCGGGCCGCCCGGGTCGGAGCGCTTCCTCGAGCAGATCCGAAGCTTCATTGATCATCAACGGATCCCACCGTTCGCGATCCTGATCTTCGAGCAGCACGACCGATCCGTCGCCGTCGACGCGCGTGTCTTGGCGCGCGTGGTGGAACAGCATGAGCGCGCGGAGCCCGAGCGGCTCGGGCTCGACCGGCATGAGGTCGCAGACCAGCGTGACCAGATGGATCGCGTCATCGCACAGCTCGCCTCGCACCACGTCGTCGCCGTCGGTTGCGAGATAGCCCTCGTTGAACACGAGGTACAGCACACGCAGGACTGCGTTCAGACGCGGTGCGAGCTGCTCCGCCGGCGGCACGCGGTACGGGATGCCCGCGAGGCGGATCTTGCGCTTCGCCCGAACGAGTCGCTGCGCCATGGTGGACTCGGGAACAAGGAACGCGCGAGCAGCCTCCGCGGTCGTGAGCCCGCCGAGCGTGCGCAGCGTGAGCGCGACCTGCGCGGGAGTTTCCAGCGCCGGGTGGCAGCAGGTGAAGACGAGCCGGAGGCGCTCGTCGGCGATCGGCATGCTCTCGTCTTCTCCTCCCCCGCCCGCGGATCCGTCATCCGGGTCACGAGCGATCGCGTCGAGCAACGCCTGCGCCGCTTGGTGCTTCTCGTCTCGGTGCCCTTCTCGCCGCAACCGGTCGATCGCCTTGCGACGCGCCGTCGTGGTGATCCACGCCGCCGGGTTCTGCGGGGCACCGTGCGCAGGCCAGTATTCGAGCGCGACCACCAGGGCGTCCTGAAACGCGTCTTCCGCGAGGTCGAAGTCGTGCAACGTCCGGATGAGACCGGCCAGCACGATCCCCGACTGCTCGCGGAAGATTCGTTCGACGGTCGCGTCCGCGTGTTCCACGCGTTCAGTCTTGCGGAACGGCCGCGTCCCGGTTGACGCGCTTACGAGAGCGACCGGATCGGGCGGATCTCGATCGAACCCTGGAGCGCGCCGGGGATCCCCGCCGCGATCTCGATGGCCGCATCGAGGTCGGCGCACTCGACGAGGTAGTACCCGCCGAGCTGCTCCTTCGTCTCCGCGAACGGTCCGTCGGTCACGACGGTCTCGCCGCCCCGGACCCGCACGGTCGTGGCCATCGAGGTCAGCTCGAGCGCGTCGCCGCCCCGCAGCACACCGCTCTTGGCGATGCCTTCGGTGAACACGCGGTACGCGTCGCTCATCGTCTGGGCCGCGACTGGATCCGACGGCAGGGTCTCGGTCTCGTCGCCATAGATCAACAGCAGGTAGTTCATGTCGCCCTCTCTCTACGGATCGGCACTCTACGGATGGCCGCGGAGCCGGACAGAATGAGATCAGCCCTGTTGGGCGAGACCGACGACGTGACCCTGCGGGTCGGCGATGAGCGCGAACGTGACGCCCGGCACGCCGACCGGCTCCTGCACGACGCGACCGCCGAGCTTCTTCGCCGCCGCGAGGCTGGCGCCCATGTCTTCGACGCCGACGAAGAACGTCACCATCTCGGAGCCGCCCTGGAGCGGTCCGATCCCACCCGGAATCGTCGACGCGCCGGTCTCGACGTAGCTGTATCCCGGGATCGCGCCCCCGGGAAAGGTCCATCCGAACAGGTCTCCGAAGAACTCCCGCGTCGCGTCGGGGTCATCGGAACGGATCTCGAAGTGCACAACGGGGTTCGCCATTTGGTTCGTCCTCCTCGGGTGGGGCGCCCGACGGCGCCTCCTACCGACACGACGAACGGACAAGGGCGAATCGACACCTCACGCGTAAGAATCTCGAAGCTCGGCTCCGATACGCGCCAGCTCGGTACGAACGGCGTCGGGTCCGACGACTTCCACCTTGCTCCCGAAGCCGGCGAGCCGCACCGCGATCATGAACGCCGATCGATCACGGATCTCGGCCTCGACCCGCCCGTCGACGCTCGTTTTCGTCACGGCGAGCATCGTCCCGAAGACCGACTGCAGCACCGGCACCAGGTCGGCGTCGGCGCGCACGGTGGCGGTGAACGGCGCGCGCATGTCGTCGAGCGTCGCGAGAATCGACTGCCACGTCTCCTCGAGGTCGAAGCCATCGGGGCGGACCAGCTCGCGGTCCGTGAGGCGGACCGACCGGATACGGCTGACGCGGAACGTCCGCAATCCCGCATCGGTGTCACCGACCAGGTACCACACCGGGCCTTTGGCGACGAGACCGAGCGGGTGCACGGTTCGTTCGCTCTCGGCGCCGGCACGATCGCCGTAGCGCATCTCGATCTGTACCGAGTCGCCGATCGCGCGTTGCAGAATCTCGAGGTGCGCCGGCGGCGGGAACCGCTTGCGATCCCAGTCGGTCGGATCGATCACGATCGCCGACGACGCGGCTTCGGCCGACCGCCGGAATTGCTCCGGCAACGCGCGCACGAGCTTGCGCAGCGCCGCCTTCACTTCCGGGGTCGCCGCCGACGGCCCGGCCACCATGAACAACGCGCGCGCCTCGGGTGCGGTGAGCCCGCTCAGGTCGGTGCGAGACCCGCCGACGAGCTGCCAGCCGCCGCCGCGTCCGGGTTGCGAGTACACCGGGACGCCGGCCATTCCGAGCGCTTCGAGATCCCGGCGCGCGGTCCGCTCGGAGATCTCGAGCTCACGCGCCAGCTCGGCCACCGTGACCCGACCCCGGGCCTGGAGCACGAGCAGCGTCGCGACGAGTCGATCGGCTCTCACGATCTCAGCATCGCGCACAAACTGGCCAACAGATGGCCACTTTCATGGCGCATGATCGGGTCCCACACCGAGAGGAGCCCCCATGCCCGGCCAAGTACCGCCCGTCGCCGACGAACGTGAAGGACTGCTGGCCTACCTCGCGCAGCAGCGTGACGTCATCCGCATCGCCGCCTACGGGCTGACCGACGAGCAGGCGCGGCTGACTCCCACCGCCGGCCCCTTGAGCGTCGGCGGGCTCGTCAAGCACGTGGCCACGGTCGAGCAGGGGTGGGTCGACATCGTCCTGCAGCGCGAGCGCGCCGCGAACGACGACCTCGGCGACGATTACGAGGCGAACTTCCGGCTGGCTCCGAACGAGACGCTCTCCGGCGTCTTCAGCTTCTACGACGACGTCGCGAAGGAAACCGAGGCCGCGATCGCGGGCATCGCCGATCTGGGCCAACCGGTGCCCGTCCCGCAGGGTGTGCCGTGGTTCCCCGACGACGTGGATGCGTGGTCGGTGCGCTGGGTGTTGCTGCACCTCATCCAGGAGACCGCGCGCCACGCGGGTCACGCCGACATCGTGCGCGAGATGATCGACGGAGCCACTGCGTTCCCGCTCATGGCCGCGGTCGAAGGTTGGCCCGCGACCGACTGGATGCAGCCCTGGGAGCAGTCCGCGAGTTGACGGCGCGGCTTGCTAGCGGATCCCGATGTGGGCGGCGGCGCGCTTGCCGCTGCGCACCGCGCTCTCCATGTAGCCCGCGAGCGATTCGGTGTGCTCGCCCGCGAAGTGAATGCGATCGGTGCCGGTGCGTAGCGGTTCCCAAAACTTGCTGAGTTGGTTCGGCTTGTACACCGCGTAGCCGCCGCCCGTGAACGGCTCCGCCGACCACGCGACGGTGACCGCCGGACCCGCGAGCAGCGCGGGACTCTCCGGGAACACGGTCGCGAGCTCCTCACGAACGCGCGCGATGCGTGGCTCCGCGTCGAGCGCGGCGAGCTCACGCCCGTTGGCGGCGGTCGTGAACGTCGTGAGCAACCCGCCGGGCGCGTCGTAGGAGTCAGCCGCGTCCCACGAGATCCGATACGTGAGGTCGTTCATGCTGAAGCCCGACTGCCCACCTTCCCGCCAGAAGGGCGAATGGAACTGGTTGACCACCTTCGTCGCGCCCCCGAGGTCGAGGCCGGCGATCGCGGCGGCCAGCGGTTCGGGCAGCGGGGGGTCGAACCGCACGTTGCGCAACGGCGGCGGCGGCGCCGCGAGTACCACGTGCGCGCCGAAGTACTCACGGTCGCGCGCCGTGACGCCGACGACGTCACCGACGCGACGCACGGACGTCACCGGCGCGTCGACGATCAACGCCGCGCCGAGCTCGGCCGCGATCGCCTTGGGCAACGAGGCGTTCCCGCCCGCGATCCGCATGGTCTCCGACTGGCTGTCGAGCGTTCCCGCGCTCACCGCCGTCTGCTGCAACACGAACAGCATCGACAGATCGGTCAACTCGGTGTTGTAGAGCGACGTGTTGGCCTGCTCGGCGACGAACCGCGCTTCGGGAACGAGCGCGAGCGTGTCGAGCCACGCCGAGAAGCTCTGCTGATCGAGCTCGGCCGCACCGTCGGCAGCTTGGGGATGGTCGGGATCGATCTGACGGATCTCCGCCATCCGTTCCAGTTCTTCGAAGACACGCAGGTAGTCGGCGAGCACGGCGCCGTTGCGCAGGGCGGTCAGCTCGCCGAACGTGTACGTGTTGGCGCGATACCGGAAACGGCCCTGCATCACCCGGTCAATCGTGCTCCCGGGCCGGAGCTCGGTGTCGAGGCCGAATCGCCGCACCATGCTGCGGAGTGCGGCATGCGTGTCGTCGATCGACTCGCCGCCGACGTCGGCGCGCAGGCCGCGATCCAAGGGCACGCCGTCGTCGCCGCCGTACAACGTGTGCACCCGCCCGCCGACTCGACCGCGCGCTTCGAGCACGAGCACTTCCCACCCGGCATCCCGCAGATACACCGCGGCCGTGAGGCCCGCGAGACCCGCGCCCACGACGACGACCCGCCCGGACGCGCCGGGATCGGGACGGTCGGAGACGTGCGCGACGGCCATGGTCTGCTCACGCTACGCGCCGGCGCGCGCGGTCGTGCGAAGCTGCCGGGCGTGCGCTACCGACGAATGCCCATCGAGGTCGAGTCGCCCGAACAACTCGGATACGACACGATCACCAACAACCTGTCCGAGAGCTCCGTCGCCGACCGGCGGTTGACCGATCTGGGCCTCGAGCTCGGCTCGAAAGGCGGAGTGCCGCTCGACGAGATGCTGCTCTGCTACGGCGATCACCTCGGTAACCCGCAGTTGCGCGAGGCCGTGGCCGCGGGGGGCGAGGGACTGCGCGCCGCCGACGTGCTGGTCACTCCGGGCGCGGCCGCGGCGTTGTTCGCCACTGCCACCTCGCTGCTCGAACCGGGCGATCACGCCGTGATCGTGCGCACGAACTACGCCACGAACCTCGAGACGCCGCGCGCGATCGGGGCGCAACTCGACATCGTCGACGTCACCTTCGAAGACGCGTGGCAGCTCGACGTGTCCCGCATTGCCGAACACGTGCAGTCGGGCACGACCCGCCTGATCTCGGTCACGTGTCCGCACAACCCGACCGGCACCATGTTCGACCTGGGATCGCTCCACGCGCTGGTCGAGCTCGCCGAGAGCTCGGGCGCGGTACTGATCGTCGACGAGACCTACCGCGACCTGACGCACGGGTCGGCTCCGCTGCCGCTCGCCGCCACGCTGTCGCCCCGGGCGATCAGCGTCTCCTCGATGTCGAAGGCCTACGGGTTGCCGGGACTGCGCGTCGGGTGGGCGGTGTGCCGCGATCCGGCGCTCGCCGAGACGTTGCTGGCCGCGAAGGAGCAGATGATCATCTGCGGCGCGACCCTCGACGAAGCGATCGCCGGGATGGTGCTCGCCGAGCGGGCGCGCATCCTGCCCCCGATCCTCGACGACGTTCGCACCCGGTTGGGGATCGTGCGCGACTGGTTCGCCGGCCAGCAGACGTTCGAGTGGATCGAGCCGAAAGGCGGCGTGGTCGGCCTCGTGCGCTTCCGGTCGGAGGTCGCGGTCGATACCGATCGCTTCTACGAGCTCCTCCTCGCGAAGCACGGCACCTATGTGGGGCCGGGCCATTGGTTCGAGGTCGACGACCGCCACTTCCGCCTCGGGTTCGGCTGGCCCACCGAAGCCGAGCTCCGCGCCGGCCTCGCCGCGCTCTCCGCGGCGGCCCAAGACAGCGAACCGGCGTGAGTTCGCTACCTATACGGTTGCGTGCTCACGCCGGTTCGAGGTGTTGGACGGGTACGACGTCGACGTAGCCGCTCATGCCGAACGCGAGATGGCCCGGTAGGTGGCAGGCGAAGAGGTATTTGCCCTTCTGATCGAAGCGGTAGAACGTCTCGCCGAGCTGCCCCGGGCCCACCGAGACCTCACCCGGCACGGGAGGATGCGCGGGGTGCGTGCCGCGCTGGTGCCGGGCGTGAACTCTCGCGTCGCCGACGATGAACTCGTGCGCGATGGGATCGTTGTTCTGCACCCGGAACACCACGGTCGAACCGGCGCGCACCTTGAGTGTCGAGATCGAGAAGTGGCTGTAGTGGATGTTCACGGTCACGGTCACCAAGCCCGGTCCGAGCACGGTGCTCGCGTCGGCCTGTTTCGCATCCGACACCGCGTAGCCCGCGAGCGCGGTCGCCGTGGCCAGGGCGATCGCAATCGCGGCGCGGATCAAGGACCTCATGCGGGCGCTCCGGCGGGGTTCCGGCGTCGCTTACCGAACAGCCCGGCGATGCCGAACGTCGCGAGACCCACCGCGCCGGCAGCGGCCAAGGGCCACAACGCGCGCCCGGCTCGCTCGACGATCGGCCGCGCCTCGGCGGCAGTCACGCCGGCATCGGTGAGCGACGGTACCGCGCCGGGCCGGGTGCTGATCGCGAGGTCGTAGTCGAGGTCGGCCGCCGGCACGTCGAGCCGCAGGAAGGTGAACCACATGTGCGCGGGGATCCAGCCCATGTGCTTGTCCGATCGCAGGTCGGTCAGCAGCGAAGCATTCGCAGACTCGTTGCGATCCAAGCTCAAGCCTCGGCCGCCGGCGAGGAGATCGGGCTTGGTGTCGGTGAGCAGGAACACGTCGGCCTGCACAACCTTGGCCTTGGCGAGACCGAGGCTGAGGATGCGCAGCGGCACCCACGGCCGGTCGGTCTTCATCGTGACCATGATCGGCGTGCCGTCGCCGGTGTTCTGACCAAGAGTCTTCGCGCGTGACGCGTCGAAGCGGGCCGCCATGAAGATCGGGCTGCGGTTCGCATAGAAGTCGAGCATCTCGGGCGCGTCGGGCGTCAGCAGGAACCCGTGACTGGTCGCCCACTTGCCCACTGCGGTCCCTCCGCCGCGCAGCACCGTGATGTCGAGCGCGTCGATCTTGGTTGAGAGGATCACCTCGGCCGGGGCTTGTACGCTCCTCTGCGCGCTGTTGTCGAACGCGGCCGTGGGCACCGGAGGCGCGACCTCGCGTTCGAGTCGTTGCAATGTCCAGTCGCCGGCGCGTTCTACCTTCTGCGGCACCGCGGGCAGCGGCACGATGGAGCCGACTTCCTTGCCCTGGCCGCTGAACTCGAACGACGTGACGTAGCGCTCGACACCGTGGTGATACGCCGCGAGCGTCGTCGTACGCGTCAGCTGGATCGTGCCGTTCTGGCCGACCAACCCTCCGCACGCGACAGCCGGTGCCGCCATGAGCACCAACGCGAGCACAGCCCCCACAGCCGCGAACCCCCAACGGGCTCCTCGCATTGCCTGCTTCGAGATGTGGCGCTTCGACATGTGACCCCTCCGATCTCGATGATCAAAGAGGTCCGACGAAACCGCGAGCCGTCTGGTTCCCTACCGTCTCACCCGGCGATCAGCTGCCGGCCGGCCACTGGGGACAGGTCTCGCGATAGTCGCCGCCGATATACAGGTCCCACTCCGCGCGGGTGAGGTTTCGCCCCGCCTCGAGGCATGCCGCCGCCCGCCAGTGCGCGGGATCGAGATCCCAGACCTGCGTTCGCGGGTGGTCGCCCGGAATCTCGAGCGCCAGCGCCTTCCCGTCGGGCCGCAGTACAGCCGAGGTACCTTGCAGCACTGCGAACGGCGCCCCCATCACCTGCCGCGCCACCACATCGAAGAGGCGCGCGCTGGAGTCGAGCGCGGCAGTGGCCAGAACACGGCCGTCGCGGCTGAATTCGAGGGATTGGGCGAAGGCGCGGCTCCCGGTCCACGCGGGGCCGCGGGCCCCCAGCGTGTGGCCGTCGTAGAACGTCACCGTGCCGTCGAAACCGGCGACGACGAGCAGACCGCCGTCGGGGCTGAAGCGCGCGTTGGCCGCCCGGACAAGTGGCTTCCCGACCGGCCGTCTCGTCCGGGTGTCGAAGACGACCGTTTGCTCGGTCTGGGCCGCGACCGCGAGGCGTTTGCCGCCGGGCGTGAACGAGAGACCAGAGACGGAGTTATTGGGGAAGCCCCCGACCTTGATGTTGCTCGGCCCGACGCGGCGACCTTTGCTGTCGAGGATGACGACGACACCGTCGTTATAGCCGAGGGCGTAGTTCCCGGTGATCGGGTCGCGGGCATTTGCCGTGATGGCTTCGGGCCGCGGGATCGTTATCGGCTTCCCGACGAATGTCTTGGTTCGATAGTCGTAGACGCCTGCCTTGCCGTCGGTACCGATGACGACGAAATGCTTGCTGTCGGCAGCGAAGACCGCCGCCGGGAAGTCGGGGACGCGGTATCGGACGCGGAACGTGCGCGCGTCGCGGATCGTGATGCCGCGTTCGCTGCCGGTCCACAGCAGGGTGCCGTCCGGGCTGTACCCGCCGAGCCCCTCGTTTTGAGCGGCGATCGGTCCGACGGTGTTGCGCCCGTCGAGGCTGAGCAGCGCGACCGTGGGCTCGTTGCAGTCGGCGACCGCGAGTGTGCGCGCGTCGAACGACGTGTTGATGTCGCACACGGATCCGGTCTGGAGACTGATCGGCGATCCGACGGAGTGACCGTCGACCGCGCCGAACGTCTCGACCCTTCCGCCGAGGTTGGACACGACGACGTCGTGATCCGCCGTGACCGCAACCGCCGACTGCGCCGTTTCGATGGGGGCGGACCACGCCGGCTTGCGCGCGGCGACGTCCCAAAGCATGAGCTTTTGGGTACGAGGTTCGGTCGAGACCAAGCGCTCGCCGTCCGGGCTGAATGCCATGCGGAGTCCGACGACGTCGGGAACACCGGCGAGCCTCCCGACGCTCCTCAACGTTTTCGCGTCGAAGAGCGTGATCGTGTCGGCCTCGCTACCGACCGCCAGCAGACCGGTCGAGCTCAACGCCACGGCGGAGCGGTTCGGACCGTCGTTGCTCTCCAAGGTCTGCGGTGACTTGTCGGTCGCGAGGGTTGCGATCCGCTGCCCGGTCTTGGCGTCCCAGACGAAGACCTTCGGCTGCTCGGGAACGTCGACGTAGCCCCCGGCCGCGACCCGCGAGCCATCCGGGCTGATCGCGAACACGGCGATCGGTTGGTCGGGCACGAGATCGCGCACCTTCCGGCCGGTTATGAGATCGAACACCGAAATGCGCTTCGCATCGTCATCCTCCGCCATGACCTCCTTGCCGTCCGGTGTCACCCGCAACTGGATGACGGGCTTCGTGGACGCTCGAATCGGCGCACCGACGCTTTGGTGGGTCGCGACATCGGCGACGGTGATCGTGCCGTCGACCCTGCCGATCAGCACGCGTTTGCCGTCGGGAGTGAAGACCGCGGTCTGGGTGTTGCTCGTCCCGAGCCGCAGGTACCCGAGGAACGTGGGATCGTGCACGAGCGCCGTCTGCATCGCGCTCCGCGTGTCCACCCGGTCGTTGCGCCGGTTGGCCTCCACCGCGAGCAACATCGCGAGGTCGCGCTTGGTCTCGACCAAGGAGCCCGACTGGCCGACGAGCCGCTGGATGTCGGCCTCACGCGTCTGGTCACGGGCTTCACCGGTCTTGCGCACCGCGAGCCCACCACCGATCAAGGCCAGGACGAGCGCGACCGCCGTACCGGCGAGGAGAAGCCGCAACCGACGCGTTCGCCGTTCGGCTTCGCGTTGTTCGCCTTCGGCTCGTTCGCGGCTCACGTCGAGGAAGTCGCGTTCGAGCGGATTAAGCGCAGCCGGCGCGCCACTCGCCCACTCGAGTGCACCCACCAGACGCGGACCGCGGTATAGCTCGCCGGGATCGCGACCGAGCTGATCCCACTCGCGCGCGGTATCGGTGAGGTGCCGGAGAGTGCGAATGCCCTCGCGGTCGTCGTCGAGCCACGCACGCAAACGCGGCCACTCGCGAATGAGCGCTTCGTGAGCGACCTCGACCGTGTGCTCGCCCGTCGTGAGGAGGCGCGCGTCGGTGAGCGTCCGGAGCAGCCGTTCGAGATCCGCCGACGCCCCCACCTCGGGCCGCAGCTCTTCGAGCGCGACGCGCCGCCTCGTGTCTTCCGTGCCTTCGCCGAGCTCGGTCAGACGTACGAAGACCGATCGCGTGAGCTGTTGTTGCCCCGCGTCCAAACCGAGGTAGACGGCTTCGGCGGTGCGCGCGATCGCGCCCCGGACTCCACCACATTCGCGATACCCGGCGAACGTCAGCGTGCGATCGGCGCGCCGCTTCCACGTCTCGAGCAAGGCGTGCGAGAGGAGCGGCAGCGATCCCGGCTCACCGGCGACGTCGCGCAGCATGAGCTCCGCCAGACCGGGCTCGATCTTCAGGCCCGCAATCCGTGCCGGCCCTTCGATCGCCGAGCGCAGCGCGTCTTCGTCCATGGGGCCGAGGAGAGAGGTGGACGCTTCGAGCGCAGCCGCGAGGCCGGGCACCGATGCCGCGAAGCCGAAGAAGTCGGCGCGCATCGCGATCACGACGAGCACAGGTCCGCCGGGCGCGGCGGCCGCGCCCAGCAACGCGTCGACGAAGCGGCCGCGTTCGGTCACGTCGTCGCCCAGCGTGAACGTCTCCTCGAACTGGTCGACGAACACGACGAGCCTCTCCCACTCCGAGCCCGACACCGCGGCGGCGAGGCCCCCGGGATCCGACTCGAGCTGCGCGAGCAGCGCGCCGACCGACACGCCGAGCACCGGGGCGCAGGACGCCGAGAGCTCGGCGAGCGGGTGCGGGCCCGGCGTGAACACGACCGCCGGCCACTGCTCGCTCCCCGCCAGTGCGCCTCGCTGCAGCGCGGGAAGCACTCCCGCGCGCACGACCGACGATTTGCCGCTGCCGGATGCACCGACGACCGCGAGGAGACGCTGACCCGCCAAGCGGCTCACGAGCGCGGCGACATCTTCCTCCCGCCCGAAGAAGATGCCCGCATCGTCCGACTGGTACGCGAGCAATCCCTTGTACGGGCACGTCTCTGCGGCGGCGGCGCGAATCGCAGCCTGCTGCGCGGCGGGATCGGCTTCGAGGCCGCCGGCTGAGATCACGCGCTCGAGCACGTCGAGCGCGTGGCGCGGGTTTCCCGCGGTTTCGGCGACGATCGTCGCCGCGAGCGCGTCCACGTCGACCGGGGGCGGATCGGGGATGACCCCCAAGTGATCGCGCACGAGCGCGGCAACACCCGCGCCCGACAGGCCCGTGATCGAGATCCGGTCGATCCCGGGTCCCGCCGACAGCACGTCGGCGCGACGCGAGATCGCCACCAGCATGAGGTGCTCGGGAGGCGCCGCCGCGATCTCGGCAAGGAGTTCGCGCGTCGAAGCCGGAGCGTTGTGCAAATCGTCGACGATGAGCAATACGGGCTGCGCCGTGGCGGCCCGGCTGAGGAACGCACGCACGGCTGCGGTCAACTCGCCGCGACCGGCGACGACGCGGGGCGCGGCGCGCAGGTCGGCCACGCGCGCCGCCAGCGAGGGCACCAGCTCCATGAGCACGGCACCGTCACCGCCGAGCTGCTCGCGCATCACGTCGGGCGCACAAGCCGCCGCGTACCAACGCAGTGCTTCCGCGACCGGCTGATCGACGAGTGCGGCGTCGGCGTCGCATTGGCCGTACAGCACGGAAGCGCGCTCGCCGTGCGCACGATTCGCCAGATCTGCCGCGAGACGGGTCTTCCCGACACCCGGTTCGCCGGTGATCAACACCGTCGCGCCCGCGCCGGTCCTCACGCGGGCCCACGCGGCGGCGAGTCGCTCCATTTCCTGCTCGCGACCTGCGAGCGCGGCCGTTTGGTGCAGGGCCGCCGGAAGCGGCACCTCGGGGAGACCCGGAACCGGCTCCCACGCGACTTCGCAGCACGCGAGCGGTTCGGGGAACCCCTTGAGCTCGTACTCGCCGACGGGCGTGCAGTCGAAGCCGCCGCGATTGCCGAGGAGATGGCGAATCACGTCGTTGGCCAGGATCTGGCCCGGGCGAGCCTTCGCTTCGAGCCGAGCGGCCTCGACAACCGGCGTGCCGTGCCAATCCCGACCCTCGGGTGCGGCTTCGCCGACGGAAATGCCGACTCGGATCTGGAGCCGGAGCAACGGGTCGGCGCGCCGGAGCCCATCGATGGCGCGCTGCATCTCGATGCCACAGCTCACCGCGTCCGCGACCGAGCGCTCGAAGGCGACCATCATGCCGTCGCCGAGACTCTTCACCTCGACGCCGACGGTTCGCGCCACCGCGCCGCGCAACTCTCCGATGTACCGCCGGCGGACCTCGTCGCTGGCGTCGTCGCCGAGGCGCGACAAGATGTCGGTCGATCCCACGAGGTCGACGAACAGGAAGGCGACCGTCGCGGTGCCCGGCATCGAGCCGAGCCTACGACCACACCCAGCGACGCGCTCGGGGAGACGCGCTCGGCGGCCGTTCGCCGAGAGGCCCGCGGCCGCCGGTGCTACTTGACGATGCCGGCGATGACGTTGACGACGACCGCCAGGATCACCGCGCCGAAGAGGTACGAGAGCAGCGAATGCCGCAGGACGGTCCGCCGGATCTTGCGGCCCTGCACGTCGGTGTCGGACACCTGAAAGGTCATCCCGACGGTGAAGGCGATATACGCGAAGTCCTGGTAGTCGGGATCCTCGTCGAGGGCCTTGAAGTCGATTCCGCCGATGGGATCCGTGTAGTACTCATGCGCGTAGCGCAGCGTGAACACGGTGTGCACGACGAGCCATGACAAGGCGACTGTCAGGACCGCCGCCACGGTCAGCGCGCCCTGATCATTCGTGCTGGCGCTGCTGGCCTTGAAGAGGGCGAGGCCGACACCGACCAGGCTGACGACGCTCGCACTGAGGAGCAGGATCGAGGTCGCGACCCGCCCGTCGTCTTCTCGCCTCGCGAACTCGCGCGCCTGGTCGGGCGTGAACCGCGCCACGCCCGACCACACCAATGCCAGGAACGTGGCCGCGCCGACGTCCCAGCCGACGAGCACGGAGAGTTGCCACGCGTTGAATACGGCGGTGATCCCCCCGGCCACCGCGCTGAGCGCGGTCACGACGAGTAACCGATTGCGGGAGGAGGAGTTGGTCAACACACTCCTCCTCCCGGTCGTTCAGACCTGTTCGACGCTCCGGCGGCTGCGGACGATGCGGCCCAGACTCGCGGCCACGATCGCGATGATCCCGCCGACCATGATCGCCCAGCCGGTTCCCTGGCTGGTGCCGACGTCATTGAGGATGGTCGAGTTCGCCGCGCCGAGCACGACACCACCGATGACCATGACGACGCCGACGAAGGCAATGAGGCCGCGCGCGGCATAGTTCAACGCCCCGAGGACGAGCAGGATGCCGACGGCGAACTCGGCGAGGCCGAGCATCGCGCTCTGGTCGGTGCCGACGACGCTCACGACCGGAACGTTCAACGAGCCGTCGATGCCGCCGCGGGAAATGGCGATGATCCCGATGATCGCCACGACGACACCGAGAATGCCGGCCAGGACTTGGCCGGGACTGAACACGAAACGGGATGCAGCGACGCGGGTCTCGCTCCGCACGTTGCCCGTATCGACGACTTCACGATGTTCCACCATGCTCACGGTTGACTCCAATCGTTGCGACCGCCGTCCGCGGTCACTGTGTGCAGCCTTCCCGTTACTCATACGCGTCAAACCGGCCTACGACCGTTTGCTCGGCGGCGCTCGTGGGTAGTGGACCACTGTGCGAATGCTGAAAATGACGGTGTTAGGTCTCGCCGCGTACGGCGGCTACACCCTGTGGAACCAGTACGGAGGCCGCTTGGCAGCGCTCGCGAACGGTAGCGACGGCGCACGCGGTGACCGGCGCGTCGACGCGCGATCCGAGCTCACCGTGACGGAGTGGGCGGCGGGCAGTGACGATCCGGTCGCGCAGGCCAGCGCGATCCTGGCCGACAGCGATGCGCGCACCGACCTCCCGCGCGAGACCCCCGGAGTCGAGCGCCGCAAGTCGGAAGACACGGTCGAGCCGTAGGTCCGACCGCGACCGCGTTGCTTACGAATAGCGCGCGGCGCGGGTCCCGGGAGGGTTGCTGACGCCGGGCTTCGCGTCGGGATTCTGCACGCAGACCTCGCATTCGAGGCCGTCGGGGTCGCGGAAGAACACGCTGAGTATCGAGCCGAAGTCGGTGACGAAGTCGTCGGCGGCGCCGCGCGCCATCAGGCGATCGCGAATGGTTTCGAACGCGTCGAGTGACGCCGCCTGGAGCGCGAGGTGGTCGAGCCGGCCCCGGCCGAACATTGGCGTCTGGCGCTCGGCCTCGGTGTTCCCTTTGACCTCGAACACGTTGAGCTCCGCCGACGGTCCCACGTGGATGACCGTCATCCGCACGTCGGGCTTGTCGTCTGTCTCCGGCCCGTCGCGCAGCACGACCGCATCGAAGACCTCCGTGTAGAACGCCTGCAGGCGCTCGGTGTCGCTCGTGAGCAGGGCGAGGTGATTGAAACCGTCGGTCAGCATGGCCGCGAGCCTATTGCGCGTCACCTTCGACGCGATGCGAAGATTGGGCGATGACGGCTCCGCTCGATGTCCCTCGTGCCGACAGCGCCGGCGCGATCGCGCGCCGGATCCGCGCACGCGAGACGACGGTGACCGAGGTGATCGAAGACCATCTCGCCCGGCTCGCGTCGGCGCGCGCTGCGATCGGCGGTATCGCGTGGTCCGACGACACCGCGGTGCTCGACGCCGCGCGCACCGCCGACCTGGCGCTGGCCGATCGCTCCGCTGCGATTGGACCGCTGCACGGCGTTCCGATCACGGTGAAGGACTGGATCGACGTTGCCGGTTTCCCCTGCGCCGGCGAGAGCGCGCGCGATCGCGACCGGCGGCCCACCGAAGATGCGACGGTGGTGGCGCGGCTGCGCGCCGCCGGCGCGATCGTGATCGCCAAGACCGCAGCCGGGGACCGCAGCGAGCTCTACGGCGTCACGCGGAACCCCTACGACCATGCGCGCAGTCCGGGCGCGAGCAGTAGCGGCGAAGGCGCATTGGTCGGATCGGGCGCGTCGCCGCTCGGAATCGGGAGTGACAGTGGCGGCAGCATCCGGCTCCCCGCGGCCTGGTGCGGCATCACTGGTCTGAAGCCGACTGCGGGCCGAGTTCCCAACACCGGCCACTTCCCTCGCATCGGAGCGCTGCACGACGGCCGCACCCAGATCGGCCCCCTCGCCCGGTGCGTGGACGATCTCGAGCTCACAATCGGGTTGCTCGTGGGTAGTGACGGCTTCGATCCGGGTGTGATCGACGTGCCGCTCGGATCAACCGCAGAGATCGACGTCTCGCGTCTGCGCATCGCGTCGTTCACGCACGACGGACCGGGTCAGCCCACGGCCGCGGTCGCGCACCAGGTCGAACGCGCGGTCGACGCGCTCGCGAGCGCGGGAGCGAAGATCGTCGACGCCGCGGTACCGCCGCATCTCGCCGACGCGTTCGACATCACGCAGCGCTACTGGGGACGTCGCGAGCTCTCCGGTCCCGAGGCCGACGACCTGCTCTGGGACTGGGACCGCTTCCGGCGGCGCCAGCTCGTGTTCGCCGCGACGGTCGACCTCGTGGTCTGCCCGGTCACGAGCGACGTCGCTGCGCCCGGTTCGCCGCAGGGCGCCGACTACGTGTTCATGCTGCCGGCCAGTCTCACGGGCGCGCCGGCAGCCACCGTCCCGACCGGGTTCGACGGTCCGTTGCCGATCGCGGCGCAGCTCGTCGGGCGGAAGTGGGAGGACGCAACCGTGCTCGCGGCGGCGCGCGTGGTCGAGCAGGCGCTGGCCGGCACCTCGCGACGCTTGCTCTAGGACTCGACGACCTCCACGCGGAGCAGCTCCGTTCGTGCGATCGCGCGCTCGCGCAGGCTCGACAACGCCAGCCGCTCCGGGTCGGCCATGTATGCGTCGAGCGCGCCCTCCGACGGGAATTCGAGCACATGCGCCTCGAACGGACCGTCGGATTGGGCAGCACCGGCGTCGGTCGCGCGAACACGCTGGCGGATCCGCGCGCCGTATGCCGCGAGCCGCCCGAGCACCTGGTCTTCGTACTCGATCAGCAGCTGCTCGTTGCCCGGCTGGGACCACAACTGCACGAGCAACGTCAGCGGCATGTCGCCTCCAGTGCACGCATCGGCCGATGACCGTAGCGTTCGGTGATGATCATCGTCACCGGCAGCGTTCACGCCCGACCCGACACGCTCGCCGAGGTGTTGGAAGCGAGCCTCGAGCACGTGCACCGCTCGCGGACCGAGCCCGGGTGCCTGCTCCACTCGGTCCACCAGAGCGTGGAGGATCCACTCCTCGTCGTGTTCCTCGAACACTGGGCGGATCGCGACGCGCTCACCACCCACTTCGCGCAACCGGGCTCGAACGACTTCGTGAAGACGGTCACCGCGCTCGCGACGGAGCGTCCGACGATCGAGATCTACGAGGCATCGCCCCTGCCCCGCTGATCCAATCTCCCCGCTGATCCAATTGCGTCGCGGGGGCGAATGGAGTCGAACGCTCTACGCTCGCGCCGATTCGACCTGGAGAGCGATATGGGATCACCGTCAGCCGCCGCACTCGCCACCTTCGCCAAGAGCCTGCGTGGAGCGATGCTCCTCCCGGGTGATCCGGGTTACGACGAAGCCCGCGCCCTGTGGAACGGCGACATCGATCGGCGTCCCGCCGCGATCGCGCAGTGCGCGAACGACGACGACGTTGCCGCCGCGATCCGCTTCGCTCGAGACGAAGCACTCGAGATCGCGGTGCGCGGCGGCGGCCACAGCTTCGCCGGTCACGGCGTGGTCGACGACGGCCTGATGATCGATCTCAGCGCGCTGCGCAGTGTGACCGTCGATCCCGTTGCGCGTCGCGCCCGGTGCGGCGGCGGCACGTCGTGGGCCGAGCTCGACGGCGCCACGCAGGAGCACGGCTTGGCGGTACCGGGCGGCGTGATCAGCCACACCGGCGTTGCCGGGTTGACGCTCGGGGGCGGGATCGGGTGGCTGTCGCACAAGGCAGGCCTGAGCTGTGACAACCTCGCATCGGCGCGCGTGGTGACGGCCGAGGGGAGCGTCGTCAACGCGTCGCCCTCCGAGAACGCAGATCTGCACTGGGCGTTGCGCGGGGGCGGCGGCAACTTCGGCGTCGTGACCGAGTTCGAGTTCGCGCTGCACGAGGTGGGGCCGCTCGTGAACCTGGCTCTGTTCTTCTGGAGCGTCGATCTCGGCGCCGAAGCGTTGCGCCACATCCGCGCGTGCATCGACGCGCTCCCCCGCGACGCCGGTTCGCAGTTCATCGGGCTCAACGCGCCCCCCGCGCCCTTCGTGCCCGAGGAATTCCACTTTGCACCGTGCTACGCCCTGGCCGTGGTCGGTTGGGGATCGCCCGAAGAGCACGCGGCGATGATCGAGCCGATTGCGGCCGGACTCCCGCCGCTGTTCAGCTTCGTCACACCGATCCCCTACGCCGCGCTACAGCAGATGCTCGACGAAAGCTCCCCCTGGGGAATCCTCGGCTACGAGAAGGCCTGCTACCTCGACGAGCTCAACGACGGCGCCATCGACGTGATCGCCGAGCGCCTGCCGCGCAAGGCATCGCCGATGTCGATCATGCCCGCGTTCCCGCTCGGAGGCGCGTTCCACGACGTCGCCGACGACGACACCGCGTTCGGCGGCAGCCGCGGCGCGAAGTGGTGCATCAACATCGCGGCAATAGCCCCCGAACCGCGCCTGCTCGCCACCGATCGCGCGTGGGTGCGCGGCTTCTGGGAAGCGCTCCAGCCGTTCGCGAGCGGATCCGGGAGCTACGTGAACTTCATCGCCGACACGGGCGACGACAAGCTGGTGCGCGCGTCGTACGGCGAAGCGAAGTACGACCGGCTCGCACGCATCAAGGCGCAGTACGACCCCGACAACGTGTTCCACAAGAACGCGAACATCAAGCCTGCCGTCTCCGTGTAGGTCACACGGGCACGTCGACGACGAGGGCTCCTTCGCGCCAGTCGGGAAGCGCGGCGCGTAGGTTGCCCTCGGGGTCGACGAGCGCCGCGACGCCGGGGAAGTCTTCGTCGTGGGTCGAGCCCGCCTGCGTCGCGACCGCGATCCACAATCGCCGCTCGCGCGCATGACGCTGCACGTCGCCCACTCCCTCGCCCCGCCACCAGTCCCAACCGCGCCGCCACGCCGCCTCGTCGATGCGCCGGCCGTAGAGACCGGGAGCCGCGCAGAACAACACGAGCTTCGCACCAGCCTCGACTGCATGGGCGAACGGTCGGGCCGTGCTGCTCTCGGCACAGATCGCGACCGCGCAGCGCACCCCGTCGACCTCGACGGTCGCGTCCTCGTCGGCCGCGGTGTAGCTCTCCTCGCCGTCGCCCAAGTGGCGCTTGCGTTGCACACCGATGATCCGTCCGTGTTCGGCTGCGACCTGGGTGATGTGCGCGGCGCCGTCGGCGGCGCGTTCGGAGACCCCGAACACGGCCGCGACTCCGGCCTCGGCGGTGAGCGCGGTCATTGCCGCGACCGAGGGATCGTCGAGGGTGACCAGGAGCTCAGGTGTGCGCGACGGATCCAAGGAGCCGGTGAGGGACATCTCCGGGAACACCGCGATGGCACAACCCTCGTCGCGGGCGTCATAGAGCACGCGCCGATGCTCAGCGAGGTTCTCGTCGGTTGCGCCCTTCTCGCAGCGAAGCGCCGCCAGCAACATGCGCACGCCGATCAGTGAACCATGTCGGGTGGGCGCGGCGCGTGTCACACTCGGATCGTGAACGGTTCCGCCGCTGCGCAGCCCGCCGAGGTACGAGCCGCGCACGAGCAGGCCATGCGCGACGGCGAAGACGGCTACATCGATCCCGAGACGGGGCTGTTCGTGTTCACGGCCGCGTACCTCGCGGCGCGCGGCACGTGTTGCGACTCCGATTGCCGGCACTGCCCGTACGAGCGCTGACCGGGACCGCGGTTCGTCCGGCCGGCCTGTGCCAGGCTGGGATCGTGCCGTCGCCCGCGCCCCGGATCTACGTGGCGAGCCCGCTCGGGTTCACCGACGCGGGCCGTTTGTACAACGGCGCGGTGCTGCTGCCGGCGGTGCGCAATGCGGGCTTCGAGCCGCTCGATCCGTGGGACGTCGACGCCGAGATCCTCCACGTGTTCGGGCTCGCGCGGGATGATCCCGAGCGCTCGCAGCGGCTCGCCGACACCAATCGGGAAGTCGGTCGGCGCAACGCCGAGCTGATCCGCAGCGCATCCGGCATGCTTGCGATCCTCGACGGCGACGACGTCGACAGTGGCACGGCCGCGGAGATCGGCTACGCCAGTGCGCTCGGATGCCCGGTTGTGGGCCTCCGGTCGGATCTACGCCACAGCGGCGACAACGAGGCCACGCTCGTGAACCTCCAAGTCGAATGGTTCATCCTCGAGAGTGGCGGGCGCCTGGCCACCACGCTCGACGAGGCGATCGGCGAGTTGGGTTTAGTTGTGGAAGCGCGACGACGACACTCCTCGGGGAGGGCAAAACCGGAGTAGGTCACGCGGCATGACGACAGTCGAGACGCGAGCCGGGATCACCGCCCTGTCGGCGACCGGCGGATCGGCGCGGTCCCAACTCGACCAGCTGAACGAACGGTCATGGAAACCGAGGCCCCGAGTCGCCTTCTTCGTCGTCGCCGCATCGTTCGTCGTCCCGCTGATCTCGGCACTCGTCGCCGTGCAGATCGTCGCTCGACTCGTACGACGGCCGGCGGGCACCGGCCCCCTGCTCGCGTGGCTCGGCGCGCTGATCATGATTGCGGTCCTTATCTCCCGGGGCGTCGAACGGGTGTCGCGCCGGCTGCTTCCGCTCGCAACCATGCTGCGGCTCTCATTGGTGTTCCCGGATCAGGCGCCGTCCCGATTCGCGGTCACGTTGAAAACCGGATCGGGCAAGGCACTCGAGCACGCGTTGAAACGAGCAGATACCGACAAACAGTTCTCCACGAGCGAGCACGCGGCGGCGCTCGTCGTGGGCATGATCAGCTCGGTCCGTGCGCACGACCGCCTCACCCGAGGCCATTGCGAACGGGTACGCGCGTACGCCGACCTGATCGGCGAAGAGCTCGGCCTCGACGCCGACAGCAAGAACAAGCTCCATTGGGCCGCGCTGCTGCACGACATCGGCAAGCTCGACGTTCCTGCGGCGATCCTGAACAAGACCGAGCGGCTCACCGCCGACGAGTGGGAGATCAGTCGTACCCACCCGGGCGCGAGCGCGAAGTGGATCGAGCCCCTCCGGCCGTGGCTGGGCGAGTGGGCGCTCGCGGCGAGCGAGCACCACGAGCGCTACGACGGCGACGGCTATCCGTTGCGTCTGCGCGGCGAGGAGATCTCGCTCGCGGGCCGCATCGTCGCCGTCGCCGATGCGTTCGACGTGATGACCGCGGCGCGCTCGTACAAGACGCCGTTTCCATCGGCCCAGGCTCGGGCCGAGCTCGCGAACAACGCGGGCACGCAATTCGACCCGAAGATCGTGCGCGCGTTCCTGTCGATCTCGCTCGGGCGGCTGCGAAGTCTCATGGGTCCGCTGGCCGGGCTCAGCGGGGTGTCGGGCCTGTTCTCCGTTGGCGGCGTGACGTCGGTTGCGACTGCCGCGCTCACGGCGAGCGCAGCTGTGGCCACTGCATTCGCGGCTCCCGCCGCGGCGGCGCCGACGCGCCACGGCGCGCGAGCCATCGCGGGTGGCGGCAGCGCCGCGACCGCGGCGGGTCCGGCGTCACACGGGCGCTCCGGTTCGGCGAGCCCGCGGTCGCCCGGATCGTCGCACCGCGCACCGCCCGGCTCGCACGGCGGTTCGTCACGCGGTGGAGGTATCGGGCGGGGGGCGGGAACCGGCGATCCGTCGCAGCCCGGGACCGGCGCGCCCTCGGGGAGCTCGCCGACCACGACTCCATCCGACCCCGGCGGAACCGGTACGTCGCCGACGCCGACGACGGTCGACCCGCTCAACCCCACACCCACGACGACGCCCGGCTCCGCGCCGGACCCGACGCCCACGACGTCTCCCGTTACCGTCGCACCGCCCACGACCGCGCCGCCGACGCCGCACGCGCCGATTGCCAACGACGACCACGTCGGCCCGTTCCTCCAGGCCAACGTCGTGATCGACGTACTCCTCAACGACACCGATCCCGACGGCGACATCGACAAGAAGACCCTCGTGATCGTCACGTACCCGAGCGGCGGCTACCAGTCGATCGACGTGTCGGACCACAAGATCAGGATCAAGGTCAACGCGCTCTATACGGGCACCTTGGTCTTCACCTATCGCGTGTGCGATCTGACGAGTCTCTGCTCGCAGGCGACCGTCACCGCCAAGTTCACCCTCGGTCCCTAGCCGCGACGGTCCCGCCCTCGCGGCGATCGTGCGTGTGTACGATCCCGGGCGCCATGGATCGACGCGAGTTCCTGCGGCTGGGCGCGATGGCCGGCGTGGCCGGGGCGCTCGCAGGTTGCAGCAGCGGCAGCTCCTCGAAGGCGCGCCGCCTCCCGGGCTCGACGACCACGACGACGACGGCGCGGCGGCTCGAGTCGGTGCTCGACGGCGCCCCGGCCGACAGCGGGATCGACACCGTCGTCGTCTGCATGATGGAGAACCGCTCGTTCGACAGCTACTTCGGTTGGCTCGCTCGTGACGAGCACTACCTCGAACAAGGGCGATCGCGTTACGGCGCGAAGTTCGCGATCAACGGCAGCTCGTTCCAACAGTTCTCGGGTCCCGACGGCGAGGCGGTCAATACGTTCCGGCGCGCGCTGCGCGACGAGCCCCAACGGTGGCGCGGCTGCGACCATCCCGATCCGGGCCACCATTGGGAGCAAGGTCGCGCCGAGCGGGACGGCGGTTTCCTGGCGACCGGAAGTGGCAACGACGAGTTCGCGCTCTCGTACTTCGAAGGCGCGGATCTCCCGGTCTACGACCTGCTCGCGCGTCGATTCACCGTGTGCGACCGCTGGCACGCGTCATTGCTCGGCCCGACGTTCCCCAATCGCCAGTACCTGCTCTCGGCCCAATCCGGTGGCCAGAAGACCAATTACGTGCCGTTGGCCGAGGGCGGATTCAAGTGGCCGAACATCGTCGACCGCTTGGCGGCCGCGCACGTCGACGTCGCCGACTACACGTCCGACCTGCCGCAGCTGTTGCTCTGGGGCACCCGCATGATGCCGTACGTCCGCAAGATCGACGCGTTCGCCGCCGACGCTGCGGCGGGCAAGCTGCCGAGCGTCACGTTCGTGAGCCCGGCGTTCGCCGGCGACAACCGCTCCGACGATCATCCGCACGGCGATCCACGTGCTGCACAGGCGTTCGTTCGGGACGCGTTCGCCGCGTTCGCGAAGTCACCGCAGTGGCAACGCGGACTCTTCGTGCTCACCTACGACGAGTGGGGCGGGTTCTTCGACCACGTGCCACCGCCGATGCTGCCCGACGCGCGTGCCAGCACGAACGACGATGACAACTTCTCCCAGGCCGGCTTCCGCGTGCCGACCGTGCTCGCTTCGCCCTACGCGCAGCCGGGGTTCGTCGATCACACCCTCTACGACCACACGTCGATCCTGCGGTTCATCGAGTGGCGCTTCCTGGGTGCGCCCGCGCGCGGGCCGGGTGCCCCGAGCGACAAATGGTTCCTCACGGCGCGCGACCGCCACGCCAAGAATATCGGCGAGAAGCTGGTGCGCGCCGAGCCCGACGCCGACGTGGGTTTCGACCTCGACGTGAAGATCGACCCGCCCGCTCCGCCGTGCCCGACCGTCGTTACCCCGTCGGCCTCCCGCGGCGCGCCGGTAGGACCGTTCGAAGTCGCGCTGCACCGCGGCTACTTCGAGCGGGTTGGGTTCACGGTCTAAGTGGAGACCATGCACGAGCGGGTGGGTGGTACTCCCTGGTTCGAAGCACTGACTGCGCGCTTCTACGAAGCGGTCGCGGCCGATCCGATCCTCCGCCCGCTCTACCCGGATGATCTCGAACCGGCGCGCGAGCACCTCTGCGGGTTCCTCGTTCAGTATTGGGGTGGGCCCACCGACTACAGCGACGAGCGCGGGCACCCGCGCCTGCGGATGCGCCATGTCGGCTTCTCGATCGGCGCCGCCGAACGCGATGCATGGTTCGGCCACATGTCCGACGCGGTGAAAGCGGCGCATCTCGACCCGGGCGACGAGCAGGAGATCCTCGGCTACTTCGCCAACGCCGCGACGCATCTCGTGAACCGGCCCTGAGACCAGGTGCCGCGCGTCAGTCGACGAACGCGGCCACTGCAACGACGGGCGCCGGCGGTGGATGCGCACCGAGACTGCCCGCGAACGGCTGGTCGGAGAACGTGAAGATGCCACCGTCGGAGCCGACCATCAGGTACCCGTTGCCGTACGCGACCATGCCGACAACGGGCCGGCTCAGCGGCGTGGCGCCCATCGACCCGCGGAATTGCGCGTGGAAGCTGAAGACGCCGCCGTCGGACGCGACGAGCCAGTACCCGCGGTTGTCGTGCGTCGGTGCGATCCCGACGACGGGTTGGTTCAGGTGCATGCTCCCCGTGGAGCCGTGGAAGCGGGCGTCGCCGAAGGTGAAGACGCCACCGTCGGAACCGACCATGTAATAGCCGTGACCGGCCGGGGTGGCGGCCGATGCCACGATCGCGCCGTTCAACGCGGTGCCGTGCATGTCACCGTAGAAGTGCGCGTCGCCGAACGGAAGCGCGCGACCCAGGTTGGTGAAGAGCCAGTAGCCGTGCCCCGATGGCGTCCCCGATATCGACGTGACTGCCTCGCCCGGGGGCAACGCCGGAGCGGGGAACGCCGTGCCCCGCAGACCGGCTTGCACGCGGCCGTTGGCGCCCGCGATCCAGTACGCCTGCTCGTGACCGATCTCCGCGGCCGATCGCGACCGGATGACCGGGGAACGGCGGGGTCGCGACGCCGGCGTCGCCGAATGCGTAGAGGTGGCCGTTGGCGTCGACCATCCAGTACCCCGCGTGCAGGGAGTGGCGCTCGATGAGTATGTGGGCCAGCCCGGCCTGCTGGAAATCGCCGACCGCGAAGCAACTCGTCGCGACCGAGCACGCGACACCCAGCAGGTGGCTGCTCGTCGCGACCGAGGGAATCGGGCTCGGGACACCGGTCCAACGCGTTCCGTTCCAATTGGCGACCAGGGTGCGCGTCCGGCCCGAAGCGGGCGCACGCGAACCCACGGCGGTGCACGTGTTGCGGTTCACGCACGCCACACCGAGCAGCTGATTTTCTCCGTTGTCGGGATTCGGACTCGGCCCGATCGTCCAGCTCGTTCCGTTCCAACGCTCGATCAGGGTCGTCGCCGCGGTCGGGGTGAACGACGCGCCGACGGCAAAGCACGCGTTGGTCGCGGCGCACGCGACGCCGAACATGAGGCTCGAGGTCGCGCCGACCCGATTCGGACTGGGCACGATCGACCAGTGACCGCCGTCCCACCGTTCGATCAGCGTGCGCGGAACGCCTCCGACGGTGATGTTGCCGGCCGCGAAACAGCTGTTCACGTTCACGCACGACACACCGTTCAGCTCGATATCGGCCGCGTTCGGCGTCGGGCCGGCCCCGATGGTCCAGCTCGTACCGTTCCACCGTTCGATCAGTGTCCGGGCCGGGCCGGTCTCGTACTGGCCGACGGCGAAGCAGCTCTTGCCCGTCGCGCACGAGACGGCCGAGAGCTTCACGGATCCGGTCGCGGGATTCGCAGCCGAAACCAGTGACCAGCTCGTGCCGTTCCAGCGTTCGATCAACGCGCGATCGATGCCGGCGGCGTTACGCACCCCGACGGCGAAGCAGCTCGTCGGACCGCTACACGAGACGCCCGCCAGAATGGAGCCACTCGGCGCGGTGCATTCGGGCTCGGGACCACGTTCCAGCTCGAACCGTTCCAGTGCTCGATCAACGTACGCAGGTCTCCGCCGGTCGTCACGTAGTGACCGACCGCGAAGCAGTTGGTCCGCGAGATGCACGAGACGCCGAGCAGCGAGTTCTGGCCCGCGCGCGAGTCGGCCGGCCGGGGGCTCGGGCTGATCGTCCATTCGGGTGCCGCGCCCGCGGCGGTGGCGCCCACGAAGATCGCGAGCGCGATCAATACCGGGAAGAGACGCGATCCGCTTCGTCGAGAGATCATCGGATCCGTCAATCGAGCTCGGCGAGCACCTCACCGATGATCTTCGTCGCCTGGTGCGCGGGAAGCGGCTCGCCGCCTTCGGCTTCCGCGACCTCCGCCGCGAAGTCTTCGACCGCGTGCACGCCGCCGACGAGCACGTGCCGCAACGCCTGCCCGCTGGCTTCCGGATCGTCGAGCGCTTTGACCGCCGGCTTGACCGCGTGATCGGGCGACGTCGCCACCTCGTGGATCAGGTGCATGGCTTCCTGACGGCCGCTCGCGGTCGAGACGACCTCACCTCGATCGGGATTCTGCTGGGCGTCCCACTCGGCGAGCGCTTCGTCGTAGCCGCCTTCACCGGGATGGAGGACGCGCGTCTCGGCCGCGGCATTCGCCGGGGCCGCCTCGTCGGTAGCTGCGTCGTCGTCATCACTGGCGTGGTGCCGTTGCTGTTGCACCGGGACGACGAGGGTTCCATCGGCGTTACGGACAATTTCCATCGGAAGGTTCTCCTTGGCGCACGCATCGGTTACCCGCCGACCCGTCAAGGGTACCCAGGCGCGCCGCCCGCCAAGAACCAAACCGCCAAGAACCAAACAGATCGTGCCCCGGCGGCGTGTCTGGTCCTGTGATGACCTCTGAGGCACACTCGCCGGTCTTGGCCGACGACTCTGTGCGTCACTTCGAAAACTTCTTCCGAACCGAATACCCGCGTTTGCTCCGAGTGCTGTCGGCCGCCGACCTCGGCGCCGACGACGCCTTGCAGGAGGCGTTCACCAAGGCCGCGCTCGCCTGGGAGGTCATTTCCGCCTACGAGGATCCGGCCGGTTGGGTTCGCCACGTCGCGGTGCGCCGCCTGCTCGACGAACGCCGATCGTCCCTGCGCAAGCGCGCCGCGATCGAGCGCCTCCACGCGCGATCGGCGCCCGCCACCCACGATCGGGACGCGGCGCTCGATCTCGCCGCCGCGATCGGCGAGCTCCCGGCCCGGCAGCGCGTCGCGTTGTCGCTCTTCTATCTCGGCGGGTTGACCTCGGCCGAGACGGGCGACGCGATGGGCATCAGCGCAGGCGCTGTGCGATTCCACCTGCACGAAGCGCGGATCCGGCTGCGGGAACGCCTGGAGGTGCGCGATGACTGACGACGACCTCCGCGACGGCTTCGGCGACGAGCTGATCGAGGCATTGCGCCGTCGCTCACGGGCGACCGTTGAGAACACTGCCATCGACGTGGTCGTCCACCGGCGGGCGCGACGCGTCCGTACCCGCCGCGTGCTCACCGCCGCGCTCGCGGCCGCGATCGCTCTCACCGGCGTCGTCGTCGCGGTGAACAGCCGGCACGACACCGGACGTCTCCGCGTCGCCAGTTCTCCGTCGTCCACCACGACCGGCCCGTTTTCGCTCATACCACTGACGTCGGGCGTGCAGGATTGGACGTGGGTGAACGACAACCACGGCTGGGCACTCGTGCGCAAATCCTGCGGCACGACCGTGTGCGTCGTCCTACGCGAGACGACCGACGGCGGGCGTACGTGGCGCTCCCTCCCGTCCCCCGATGCACTCGAATGGACCGCAAATGCCGACTTCGACGGCTGCACGGCGCGACCTTGCCTTTCGGGCGTGCGCTTCGCGACGCCGAAGATCGGATGGCTGTTCGGACGAGCGTTCTTCGAGACGAAGGATGGCGGTCATACGTGGACACGAACACTCAGCCCCCCGGTCGTCGATGTCGAGGCGGCCGCCGGTCTTGCGATGCGCGTCACGACGACCGATCGCGACTGCGGAGCCGCGTGCGTCTACGACGTCGATCGGAGGCAACTGGACGGGTCGACGTGGCAGCGACTCCCGGGGCACGCCGCAGGCCTAATTCTGCAAGGAAAGGACGTCTACGACGTCGATATGCCGAACCTCGCCGGCGCCGGCCTCGCCTCCATCCGATTCTCGAGAGACCGGGGCACGACCTGGACCACGATCGACGATCCCTGTAGCCAGTCTCGCTACGGCCGTACCGCTTCGGCATCGGCGGCACCCGGCGGCGTGCTCGTGGTTCTCTGCGCCTCGACCAAAGATTCCTCTGTTTCCGTGGAGATCTCCACCGATCGCGGCAAGACGTTCGGCCCCCGACGCGCCGTACCCGACGTAACGACCGACACGTTCGGACCGATCGCCGCCGCTTCGGCCGGGACGATCGCGATCGCCTTCACCGACCCGCACGAGTACGGCGTGCTGGTCACACACGACGGCGGGAAGACGTGGCGGCCGACACTCGTCCCATCGACCCCTCCGACTCCGGCGACGACCTTCCGACCGGTGCTCGGCTGGGAGGACGCACGCACCGCTCGCGCGTCGTTCAACACGGACGCGATCTGGACGACACGTGACGGCGGTCGGACGTGGACCGAAAACCGCGTGACGGCGTGATCTCCGTCCGCACGCGCGCGGTCGTCGTAACCGGGGCGTTGGTCGTGAGCAGTTGCAGCGCCGGCGCCGCCGCGCGCCCCGGCGCGAGCCCGACTCGACGCGTCGTCGCGCAGTCGAAGGTCACGGCCGTGACCACGACCACCGAGCCGGCGCCGCGGTTGGTCCCGTGGAAGGGCCCGGTCGAGCATCTGTTCTTCCACACGCTGGTCATCCACCCGGAGTTGGCGTTCACCCGGGAGCCGATCGGTCAGGGTTTCCGCGATTGGTTCGTGACCGTCGGCGAGTTCGGGAAGATCCTCGATCAGCTCGATGCGAACGGTTGGACGCTGGTCGACATCAATCGGGCGGTGCGCGGCACCGCGCGAGTACCACCCGGCCGCAAGCCGCTCGTCATCTCCGAAGACGACGTGAACTACTACGACAACACCCGAGCACGCGGCCTGGGCTGGAAGCTCGCGCTCGACCATCACGGCGACGTCAAGATCGAAGAGCACGATCAGTCCGGTGTCCACCTCACCGACAACGACCTCGTGCCCATCGTCGACGAGTTCGTCGCCCACCACCCCGAGTTCTCGGCCGACGGCGCCAAGGGTGTGCTGGCCGTGACCGGATACGAAGGCGTCTTGGGGGAACGAGTCGACGACCGCACCGCGCCCGATTGGCCAGCCAACATCACGCGCGCCAAGGCGCTGGCGGCCCGGCTCCGCGCAACCGGTTGGACGTTCGCGAGCCACAGCTACGCGCACGACGACGAAACCAAGATCTCCGTGGCGAAGTTGATCCACGACTCGAAGGAATGGCAGGCCCAGGACGAGCCGATCGTCGGACCCACCGACGTGTACGTCTATCCGTACGGCGCCGGCTTCCCGCTGGATTCTCCCCAGATCGCCGTGTTGCGCGAGTACGGGTTCACGGTCCTGTGCGACATCGACGTGGTCGCCCGACTCACCACCGGAAACGGCATGACGGTGATGACCCGCCGGCACATCGACGGCATCAGCTTCGCCGACCAGCCGGCCGCGCTCGCGCAGTTCTTCGACGTCGCGACCGTAGAAGACCGCGCCGCGCGCGGGTTGGGATAACGCGGTCGTCGACGGTGTCAGCCGGTCGAGACTGAGCTCTCGACGGTGAGGTCGACCCGATCGTTGTAGAAGCACAACAGTCCGGCGATTCCCTCGGCCGCGGGGATCGGATCCTCGTAGCTCCACACAATGCCGTCGTGCACCGCGCCGCCGAGCTCGAGCGTCCAGTAGGAAGCCCGGCCCTTGAACGGGCACTCGGTTGTGAAGCTCGTGGCGCGGAACAAGTCCATCCGGACGTCTGCGCGCGGCAGGTAGTAGCGGGTCGGCATGCCCGTCTCCTCGAGCACGACCGGGTGATCCGAGTCTGCAACCACCTCGCCGTCGACTCGGACCACGACGTGGAGGTCGGCGGGCGCAATGGAAACGGTGTGGCCTGGGTTCATGGGAGATAAAACTACGGCGAGGTCGCTCGCATTCCGGCAGTGAGGTGGACGACGCCCTTCAACGCTGGATTCCCTGCGTCCCAGACGACCGAATAGCCGCGCCGCTCCACTCGCAGCGAGTCGTGCATCTCGGAGGCGTGCGTGAGGCCGGCGAGAAGTGGCCGGCTACCGGCGCGTACCTGGTGCAGCTCGCCGGCGGGATCGGGAATGTCGGTCCAGACTCCGTCCGGCAATTCGGAGGGCGCACCCGCGAGCTCGAAACCGCAGGTAACGAGATGGAAGTGCACCTGGCGCACGTCCTGACGCGCGCCGCCGTTGGCGAGAACCAGAAACCCCGACTCCGCCACTCCCAGCTTGACCAGACATTCGGGCGCGAGTTGCTCGACGTCCGTAGCGACCTGCTCGCGCTGAACACGCGAGAGCTGCAGCACCGAACGAACCGCGAACTTCGGTACGAGCAGGAGATGGACGGGCTCAAAGCCCGGCACCGGATGATGAAACGCGAGGACGTGACGCGTCTCGGCCACTCGCCGGATCGGAAGCACGCGGCTCGCACGGGCGAACGCCGACCGAATGACGAAGCCGGCGAACGCCGACCCCCGATAGCGAAACGCGGCTCGAGACATCTGTGCGCGCGGTGTCAACGAATTCCTTCTCCGCTCAGTCCAGCGGGGGCGAGAGCCGGCGGCTGCCGGAGATGACGAGGAGCACACCGGCCAGGAGCAGCGCGGCGGCCGGGTAGATGGCAATGGGTGGCGACTCGCCGAACCACCACCAGGCCAGGAGCGATGCGCCGACGATCTCGAACAGGATCGACACCGATACCAACACCGCGTCGAGCCGCTGGAGCACCGCGTTGATCAGCGTGTGCCCCAACAGCTGCGGACCGATCGTGATCGCCAGCAGCCATCCCCACGTCGCCGCGCTCCGCGGAACGACGTCGACACGACCGACCAATCCCGCAATGAGGAGCGCGATCGCGGCGATGCCGTAGCAGCCTGTCGTATACGTCGCGGTCGAAACCGATTGCCTCACCTCAGCGCCGATCGTCACGTAGAGACCGGCCAGCGCGCCGCCGATCAACGCCAGCGCGTCGCCGGACAGCGCGTGGCCCGAGATCGAGAGGTCCACTCCCGCGACCGCGACGGTTCCGACCATCGCGACCGCGATGCCCGTCCACACCCGGCGGTGTACCGCCTGACGCGAGAAGAACGCCGCCCAGACCGGCTGCGTCGAGACCAACGTCACCGCGGAGGCCACACTTGTGTACGACAAGCTCGAGATCCACGTGGCGAAGTGCGCGGCCAGGACCACACCGGCCGCGACGATCAGTCGACGCTCGCGCCGGTTCAGCGATGTCCGTCGGCGCACGGCAACCGGTGCGGTCGCGACCGCGCCCAACGTGGTCCGCCAGAGCGAGATGGTCAACGCCGGAGCGGCCGCTTCCCGCACGAGCGGCGCCGAGGTCGACACGGCCGCGATCGCGGTGACCAGCAGCAACGCGTCGGTCGCCCGGCGCCGGTCGAGCGGCATGCGTCATCATGCCCCGTTCGGCGTCGACCCCGTCTCGACGGTCGGCGTCCGGTCGAGGCCCGTATAGAGTGCCCGTGTGCCATCGAGACCCCGTGAGACCTTCGTCGAGTGCGAGGAATGCAAGCGCACGTTCAAGGCCGGCAAGTTCAAGGACGGGACGACACCGACCACCTGCCCGCCGTGCCGCGTCGGCGTCGACCCCAAGGGTCAGACCATCTCGATCGACACCGAGAACCGCTTCTGACGAGGTTCACTCCCGAACCGCAGGCGGACGCAATGATTCTTCGAACGATCCGGTCGCGGCGTCGACGAAGCCGCGCTGTCGCCACGCTTCGTAGACGACGACGCTGACCGCGTTCGCGAGATTCAGGCTGCGGTTCGACGGGCGCATCGGGATGTGGAGCCGGTGTTCGCGGGGAAACTCGGCGAGGAGCTCCTCCCCGAGGCCGGTCGCTTCACAGCCGAAGGCCACGACGTCGCCCGCGCGGTAGGTGATCGCGTCGTAGCGGCGATGCGGATCGCGCGTCGTGGTGGCAAACCATCGCCGTTCGGCACCGAGCGCCGCCCGGCAGTCTGCCCACCTGTCCCAGATCTGCGTATCGGCCAGCTCGTGATAGTCGAGCCCGCCTCGACGCAACGCGGCGCTGTCGACGTCGAAGCCGAGCGGTCGCACGAGGTGCAGCCGGGCGCCGACGTTGGCACACAGCCGGATGATGTTGCCGGTATTCGTGGCGATCTGCGGCTCGACGAGCACGACTTCGAGCATGGTGATCTCACTTTGATGTGAAAAAGTGCCGTTTAGCGTGACGGATTCGCGTTTGATGAGAATTCCGGTGCTTACGACGCTATCGGCGCGTTCTCGAGTGAGCGGCAGGTGACACCCCGACACCGCTCGAGCTTGCCGACGAGGGTGTGGAACCGAGCCACGAGCGGCCAGGCGGACGGATCGGAAACGAGATTGTGCAACTCGTAGGGATCACGGTCGATCGCGTACAGCTCGGCGCGCTTCGCGTACTCGACGTACATGTAGTGCTCGGTTCGTACGCCGTGATACTCGGGGATGTAACCGGGTTCCACGATCGGGCCCTCCTTGCCGGCGGCCAGGTCGGCGCGTAGTTCCGCACTGGTGTCGAGATCACCCGGCTCATTCGGTCCCGATCCCGATGCGAAGCTTTCCGACCGCGACGCGCGCCAATGTTCGAGCAGATACGCGCGACGCGGACGCGGGTCGACGCTCGGATCGTGCACGAGCGGCGCGAACGAGCGGCCGTCGACGAAGCTCGGGCTTTGGACGCCTGCCAGCTTCGCCAGCGTCGGCGCCAGATCGATGTTGCCGACCATGAAGTCACTCGTTCGGCCGGCGGGTACGCCGGGGCCGCGCACGACGAGCGGCACCCGGATGTCGGTGTCGTAAGCGGTTTCCTTCCCGGCCGGCATGCGGAACTGGCCGAGGTGGAAGCCATTGTCGGAGCTGAACACGAAATACGTGTTGGCGAGCTGCCCGGTTGCTTTCAGCGTGGCGATGAGACCGGCGACGCCGCGATCCACTGCTTGCAAGGATCGGATCCGATCGCGGTACAGAGAGTCGAGGTTTCGGATCGCCCTGGCGCTCAGTGGCCGCAGCCGACGCAGCCACGGCGGCTTACCCGGGTCGTCGAGATTGAAGCTCGGCGTTCTCGGTGCCCGGGCGCGCGGGAACAGCCTTCGATCCCGGCGGGCCGGCGTTGCCGGTTGGTGCGGCGCGTACACGTTCAGGTAGAGGAAGAACGGCCGGCCGTGCGTCGTCCGGATGAACTGACGCGCCTTCCCGACGTACACCGATGTGCCGTAGTCGGCGTTCTTGCGCCCGTAGGAGACCAGGCGTTTGTTCTCGTTGAGCACGTAGTGGTATTCGGAATACGGCTTGCCGGCCACCGCGCTGTCGAACACGTCCCAGCCGGGAGGCACGTAGGTCTGCGACGCGCCGTCGGGATACAGGTTGAGGTACTTGCCGAAGTAGGCCGTTCGATATCCCGCGTCGTGCAGCCAGGTGCCGATGGTCGACTTCTCGATCCCGAGCCGGTAGGCCGTCGGGAATCCGCCGTTGAGGTCGCCGTTGCTCTCGACCCCGGTGTTGTGCGCGTACTGGCCGCGCAGGATCGACGAACGGGCGGGGCAGCACAGCGAATCGCTGACGAAGTAATGCGTGAAGGTCACACCCCGGTCCGCGAGGAGCCGGCGGACGTTCGGCATGTACGCCATCTCGTGGAGATCGAGATCGTCGGTTAGCAGGAAGACGATGTTCGGACGGCGCCTCCGCGCCGGGCTGAGCCGCTGCGCGTGCGCACTCGAGCACGCCGTCAGCAACAGCGTGAACGCCAGCAGACAACCCGCGAGTCGGCGCACGGACATGCGAAACGGTACCGGCGCACCGCGCACCGGAGGGCGCGGGCCCGGGGCCGGGTGCGGCCTCGAGCCCGTTACGGAAGCCGCTGGCTCCATACGAGTGCCGCACCCGAGGTGAGCACCAACATCACCAGGCCGAGGCCCAGGAACCAATCGGTCATCTCACGGGGCACGGTGTCGTAGCCGACGCTCTTGCGGATCTGGTCGTAGACCGAGTTGAGCTGCGCGCTGCTCACCGCGCTGAACGACTTGCCGCCGCTCCCCGCGGCAATGGCGGCCATGGCCTGTGGATCGGCCGGGACCGGAACCAGCTCACCCTGAACTTGGACGGTTCCACTCGGCGTGCCGAAGGCGATCGAATCGACGGGCACGCCGGCCTGCTTCGCGGCCGCGGTGGCCTGGACCACGGTTTGCTCGGGTGATTGGCCGGCTCGCCCGATCGTCGGCGTGCCGTCGCTCATCAACACGATGGCCGCGGCCGCCTGCTTGCCGCCGGCTGCTCGTGGTTGCGCCGCGATCGAGGCGAGCGACTGATAGATCGCCTCACCGGTCGCCGTGCCGCCGTGCACCGCGAGCGCGTTGATCGCCGAAAGCACGACGGTGTGATCGAGCGAGGGCGCAGCGACAACTCGCGCCTGGCTGTCGAACGACAGCAGTCCGACCTTGAGACCCCGCGGCAGCTTGTCGACGAACCGGCGGGCGGCGTCTTCCGCGGCCGCGAGCCGGCTCGGAGCGACGTCGGTCGCCGACATGGATCCCGAGGTGTCGATCGCGAGCATGATCGTCCCGCGCTGGCGGGCGACTTGTACCTTCCGGGTCGGTCCGGCCAGGCCCACGACGAGCGCGAGCAACGCGACCAGCATCAGCACCGCGGATATGTGACGCTGCCATCCGGGCCGGCGCGGCGCGACCGACGCCAACAAGTCGACGCTCGTGAACCGCAACGCATACTTGCGACGCGATCGCTGCACGAGCACGTACGCGCCGAGCAGAACCAACGGAACCGCGATCAACAAGAGCCGCAACGGCGATGCGAAGCTCACGTCACACTCGTTTGGTGAGGGGCGGCGACCGCCGTGAGGTTCGGGCGCAGAGCGCGCCGCACGTGATCAGTCGGGGCCCTCCCCCGCATCGACTTCCGGCTCGTCACGAACTTGACGATGTCGATCAGCCAGTCGCGGTCGGTACCGAGCACGAGATGCTCGGCCCCCGCGGCTCGAATCGCCTGAGCAATCGATTCGTGCCGCTCTCGGGCCGCGGCCTCGTAGCGACTCCGCAGCGCGTTGGCGTTGGTCTGCACGTGCAGCCGGCGACCGGTCTCGGGGTCGACGAACGCCGCGATCCCGATCGCGGGCAGTACGAGCTCGCGCGGATCGACGGTCTGGACGGCGACGACCTGGTGGTGGAACGCGAGGCGGCGAATCGGCGCGACCCAGTCGCGATCGTCGAGGAAGTCGGAGATCACGACGATTTGACCGCGGCGCGGACGGGTGCGCTCGAGCTCGAGGAGCGCGCCGCCGACGTTGACCGCGCCCGACCGCGCGCCGTCGCTTCTCGTGACGTCGTAGAGCTTCGACAGCGATGCGAAGAGCGCGGCGCGGGTGGTCGAGGGCCCGATCCGGGTGACTCGATCGCCACCGGCGACGAGAATCCCGAATCGGTTGCCGTGGCGAGCACTGAGGAAGCCGAATGCCGCCGCGGCGGAGAACGCGACGTCACGCTTCTCGCACAACGCGGTCCCGAAGTCCATACTCGGCGAGCGATCGACGACCACCCACGTGTGCAGCTCTCGATCAGCCTCCGTCGTGCGAACCTGCGGCGTCAGGGAACGAGCCGTCAGGTTCCAGTCGATGCGCCGGGCGTCGTCGCCGACCTCGTAGGTCCGCGCGCCGGCCGTCTCCGTGCCGGGCCCCGGCCGCAGACCGGTGAAGTCGCCGCGCAACATGCCGTCGAGGCGAATCGTCACCTGCAGCTCGAGGCGGCTCAGTTGCGCCGCATTCGACGAAACCGACGCGACGCCTTCGGCCGGCCGGGCGTTCTCCTCGGTCACGCCGTTTCCTGGAGCCAGTTCGCGCCCGCGGTCGGCGTTTGCGTCGGATTCGCGTCGTCTTGGCGCGGCGTGACACTCGGGGCACGTACCGTCGCCAGCACCTGCCGGATGAGATCGTCGGTCGTGACGCCCTCGGCGAGCGCGTCGTACGAGAGGATCAAACGGTGGCGAAGAATCTCCGGCGCAACGTCGAAGATGTCCTGCGGCGTGAGGAAGCGACGGCCTCTGAGCACGGCCAGCGCCCGGCCGGCGGCGATCATGCCGAGCGTCGCCCGGGGGCTCGCGCCCAATGAAATATGCGAAGCGATCTCCGGCAGGCCCCCCACCTCGGGATCGCGTGTGGTCATCACGAGGCGGACCGCGTAGTCGAGCACCGCGTGGTGCACGAAGACGTCGTCGGCCACCGATTGCAGCGCGAGCAGCTGCTCCGTCGACAACACCTGCGACGCCCTGGGCGCCGACACGCCCATGCGGCGCGCGATCTCGGTCTCCTCGGCATACGACGGCTGGTCCACGACGATCTGCATGAGAAAGCGGTCGCGCTGCGCCTCCGGCAACGCGTACACGCCCTCGGACTCGATCGGGTTCTGGGTCGCGAGCACGAGGAACGGATTCGGGAGCGGTTCGGTCCGGCCGGCGATCGACACCTGGCGCTCGGCCATGACCTCGAGCAACGCCGACTGCACCTTCGCCGGCGCGCGGTTGATCTCGTCGGCCAACACGAGATTCGCGAACACCGGACCCCACTCGATGTCGAACTCTTCACGCGACGGACGCCAGATGCGGGTCCCGACGATGTCGGCCGGCACGAGGTCGGGCGTGAACTGCAACCGGGCGAACGAGCCGCCGATCACGTCGGCGAGCGTCGACACGGTCAGCGTCTTCGCCAGGCCGGGAACGCCTTCGATCAAGCAATGCCCGCGGGCCAGGAGGCATACGAGCGTGCGCTCTACCATTCGGTCCTGGCCGACGATCACCCGCTTCACCTGGAACAGCGCGTCTTCGAGGAGTGCGGCGTGCTTGTCGGAGTCCACGGCGGGCGGACCATTGGCGGCAGGCATCGATATGCATCCTTTGGTTCGGATCACGGGCGGTCAATCGGGATCCTCGCGAGCGAGACTGGGAGAATGGTGCGGGCCTCTTGGAGATTTGTTGTGAGACTCGTGGGGCTCGTGAGCCCGCGGATGCGAGAATGGCGACGTGAGCGACCCGCACCTGCCCGTCGCGAGCGTGCGGATCCTGGGCGGGGTGCACGCGGTGGCCGCCGATGGTTCGCTGATCGACCTTCCGAGCGCCAGCCAGCGCCGTCTGCTCGGGATCCTGGCGCTGCATTCGCCTCGCCGGCTGCGTTCGGAGTGGCTCGCCGACGTGATGGACATCTCTCCCGGTGCGCTCCGCACGTCGGTGTCGCGGGTACGGGCGACGGTCGGCGCGGCCATCCTCGAGACCGCGAGTACCGGATACGCGCTCGTCGGTGACGTCGATGCGTCGCGGTTCTGCCGGGCCGTGGCCGATGCTGCCGACGCCGCCGACCGCGTTCGCGCGCTGCAGTTCGCGCTCGATCAGTGGAGCGGGCCCGCACTCGAAGAATTCGCCGGGGAAGAGTGGGCCGACGGCGAGGTCGCGCGACTCACCGAGATCCATGCGGGAACTGCCGACGATCTCGCCGAATCGCTCATCGAGGCGCGGCGGGCCGGTGACGCCGTGGCACTGCTCGAAGCCCAGATTGCCCGCTACCCGTACCGCGACCGTCCGCGCGGGTTGCTGATCCGCGCGCTCGCGGCTGCCGGACGGCAGGCCGATGCGCTGCGCGCGTTCCAGCAGTATCGATCGGTCCTGGTCGACGAGTTCGGCACGGATCCTTCTCCCGACGTCGTCCGTATCGAGCGCCGGGTGGCGACGGGCTGGGATGGAATCGAATCGGCATCGAGCGCGAGCGGCTCGGCGGAACCCGGCGACGCGAACGATGCCGTCGACATCCCGCGCCCGAGCGCGCTGGCGCACCAGGCCGGGTTCGTCGGACGTTCCGAGGAGCTGGATCAGCTCGCGAGCGAGCTCACGCTCGTTTCGACGTCGGGATTGCGGAGCGTGATGCTCGGCGGAGAGGCCGGGATCGGCAAGTCCGCTCTCCTCGCCGCGTTCGCCGACCGGCTCCTGTCGTCGGGGACCGCGACGATCGCGTACGGACGGTGCGACGAGACCGGTGCATCGATGCAACCGTTTCGGAGCGTCCTCGCGGCGTGCGTCGAGCACGCTCCGCTGAGCATGGTGACCGAACATGTCGCGCGCTGCGGCGGTGAGTTGCTCCGCATCTGCCCGCTGCTCTCGACGCGGGTCGCGACGACGCCGGCGCCGACGGAATCCGACGACGCGACGGAGCGGTTCCTCGCATTCGAGGCGGCGTCCGACTTGCTGGGCCGGCTCGCCGGGGCGCGGCCGTTGATCCTTATGCTCGACGATCTCCAGTGGGCCGAACCGACCGCGTTGCTCCTGCTTCGTCACCTCGCGCGCGCGCTCGCCGACGCTCCGGTACTCCTCGTCCTGAGCAGTCGTGACCTCGGCGAGCGCGCGTCCGACGCATTGCGGCTCGCGCTGGCCGACCTCGATCGCGGTGAGACGCGCCGGCTGGAACTGGTCGGCCTCGCCGGGAACGAGCTCGACGATTTGGTATCGGCATCAGGCGGCATGGCCGACGGTCCCGGACCCGAACAAGTCGTCGAGGCGTTGCGGGCGCGGACCGCGGGCAACCCGCTCTACGCATCGCAATTGATCCGGCACTGGACAGAGATCGGGTTCGACCAGGGCACCGTGCCGCCGAGCCTGCGCGACGTCGTCTGGAGCCGCGTCAACGGCATCGGCGGAGATGCGACCGAGGTGCTCACGGCCGCGTCGGTGCTCGGCGGCGACTTCTACGAAGACGTACTGCTCGACATGGTCGGCCTGCCCGAATCGGTCGTGATCGACACGCTCGACGCGGCGGCGCGCAACGGTCTCCTGATCGACGCCGGCTCGGCTCGGCGGTCGCTGCGCTTCGTGCACGCGCTCGTCGCGAACGCGTTGGAAGCCGATCTCGGAAGCTCTCGACGCGCGCAGTTGCACGGGCTCGCGGCGCACGCGTTGGAGAAGAGCGTCGAGGAGCTGCCGGCGAGCGCTGTCGTCCAGCTGGCGCGCCACTGCGCGCTCGCCGGGAGACCGGCCGAGGCACAACTCTGGTCGACACGCGCCGGCGACCACGCGCTCGATCACCTCGCGCCCAAGGAGGCCGCGCATCACTACCGCGTGGCGCTCGACCTCGCGATCACGCTCGATCGACCCGATGCCGAGCGCGCCGATCTGTTGGTTCGCCTCGGAGACGCGCAGCACCGCGCCGGGGAGACGTCGGCGCTCGACACACTCGAAGCCGGCGCGCGACTCGCGCAACGTAGTGGCGCGCGCGAGGCACTGGTTCGCGCCGCATTCGCGGCCGACCGCGGGTTCATGCGTATCGACCCCGGCGCGCCGGAGTACCTCGCCACCGTCGAAGCGGCGGTCGACGTTTCCGACCCGGCCGACGTACCGACGTACGCGCGTCTGCGCGCCCTGTTGGCGCGGAGCCTGATGTACACGCCCGATGTCGCGCGGCGTTTGGCCGCCGCGCACGAGGCACTCGACCTCGCCACGGAGCTCGGCGACCGGACGCTCCTCGCGCAGGTCGCACCCGCGGCCCTCTACGCCCTCTGGGGAGTGGGACAGCGTGATCTGCGATCGCGCGTCGCGGCGCGGGCGATTCGCGCCGCCGAGAGCACCGGCGACCCCCGGCTCGACTTCGGCGCGCACCTCTCGGCGTACAACGCCGCAGTCGAGTCGGCGGATCATGTGGTCGCGGCGCGCTGTCTGGCCCGCATGCGGGCGATCGCCCACGCGGTCGCCGAACCGGGGCTGCGGTGGACTGTGGGTCTTTACGACACGTTCGACGCGACGATGGCCGGCCGGCTCGACGACGCCGAGGCCATTGCGACCGCGAACCTCGACCTCGGCCTGCAGATCGGCGTGCCCGACGCCTTCGCCTTGTTCGCCGGTGAGCTCTTCGTGATCGCCTCGTTCGGCGGCCGCCACGAGGAGCTGCTCCCCGTCGTCGAACAAGCCGCGACCGACAACCCCGGCGTGCTTCCGTTCAAACTGGCGTACGGCATCATCTGCGCGACGGTCGGACGCGACGACGTCGCCCGCGACATCTTGAGTGAAGGCCTGGCGACCCGCTTCAGCGAGATCCTGGCCGACAACGTCTGGATGACCTCGATCATCGGTTACGCGGTGCTCGCGATCGAGCTCGGCGATGCCGAAGCGGCGGCGCACCTGCTTCCGCTGATCGAGCCCTACGCGAGCGACGTGGCGTTCAACGGCGCGACGAGCCAAGGCCCGGTTGCCGCCTATGTAGGGAAGCTGGCGTCGCTGCTCGGCATGCACGACGTTGCGGAGGAGCAACTGCACGCCGCGCTCGACACGGCGACTGCATTCGGCTGGAAGTACCACCGGGCCACGACGTTGTTCGCACTCGCGCAAGCCCGGCACCGCCGGAACGGCTCGCTCGACCGCGAAGCCGAAGCGTGGCTCCGGGAGGCGTCGGAGCTGTGCCGAGCGGGTGGCTTCCGGAGTTGGATACCGCAGATCGACGAGCTGGCCGGAGTCAGCCCTCGGTAAGGACCACGACCGTCTCGGGCTGTACGCCGTCGTGCACCATGGCTTCGGCCGCGCCCGGCGATCCGATGGCCTCACTGAAGAGCTCCATGCTCGGAGCCTCCACGATCAGCCCGACGCGATTCGACTGCTTGTGGTCGACGAAGGTGCGGGCGGTCATCCCGAGCGGGCCGAAGATCTCTCGCCGCCTCGGCGACGCGAGCCAGCGGTCGACGTCGTCGACCTCGTAGAAGATCATGATGGTCCTCATCGCAGCGCCTCCGTGGGGGTGGTGTCGTTCGCACCATGCCCCCGCCGGCGCGTCAATCGCGCATCACCTGGGCATCAGCCGTCCGCCTCGCCCTCGTAGCCACGCGGGTTCGTCGACTGCCAGCGCCAATGGTCGGCGACCATCTCGTCGATGCCCCGCTTCGCTTCCCAGCCGAGCATCTCGCGGGCGTGCGTCGGGTCGGTGTACACCGTCGCGATGTCGCCCGATCGCCGGCCCTCGATCTCGTAGGGGACGTCGTGACCGACGGCCTTCGAAGCCGCGGTGATCACTTCGAGCACCGAGTAGCCCTTCCCCGTACCGAGGTTGATCGCCTCCGCGCCGTCGATCGCATCGAGCCGCTCGAGCGCGGCGAGATGACCCTCGGCGAGGTCGACGACGTGGATGTAGTCGCGGACGCCGGTGCCGTCGGCCGTCGGGTAGTCGGTGCCGAACACACGCACCTTCGGCAGCCTCCCGGCTGCGACCTGCATCAGGTTCGGGACGAGATTGTTCGGGATACCGTACGGATCCTCGCCGATGTGCCCACTCGGATGGGCGCCGATCGGGTTGAAGTACCTGAGGATGGCGATGTGCCAGCCGTCCTCCGCGACAGCAACATCGCGCAGGAGGTCTTCGATGATGAGCTTCGTGCGGCCGTAGGGATTCGTGGTCTCTCCCACCGGTGAGCGCTCCGTCACGGGTACGACCTCCGGGTCGCCGTAGACGGTGGCCGACGAGGAGAAGACGAGATTGCGCACACCGGCGTTGCGCATCACCTTGAGCAGGTTGACCGATCCGCCGACGTTCGTCTCGTAGTAGTCGAGTGGTTTGGCGACGGATTCACCCACCGCCTTGAGGCCGGCGAAGTGCACGACGGCGTCGACGTCGTGCGCCGCGAACACCGCGTCGAGCGCCCGCTCGTCGCGGATGTCGGCCCGATGGAACGCGAGGTCGCCACCGACCAGCTCGCGCACGCGCTCGACCGCGACGGGCGAGCTGTTCGCCATGTTGTCGACGACGACGACCGACCAGCCCGCCTGCAGCAGCACGACCGCAGTGTGGCTCCCGATGTAGCCGGCGCCTCCGGTCAGCAGCGCGGTTCCTGTCACCGAGGGATCATCGCGCGTGGCTCGGGGTGACTAATGGAGGTCGTGCTCAGGTATAGGCCCCGGCCTGCTGGCGGTACATGCGGGCGTAGAGGCCATCGGCGGCGAGGAGGTCGTGGTGCGTCCCGACTTCCGCGACGGTCCCGAGGTCGATGACGACGATGAGGTCGGCCATCCGCACCGACGAGAAGCGGTGTGAGATGAGCACCGTCACCGACCCCGTGCGGCCGATCGTGCGCGCGGTGCGGCTGTACTGCTCGTAGAGATCGTGCTCCGCGGCCGGGTCGAGCGCAGCCGTCGGTTCGTCGAGCACGAGACAGAGCGGCTCCTCGCGCATCATCCCCCGCGCCACCGCGAGGCGTTGCCACTGCCCACCGGAGAGCTCCTCGCCGTCGAGGTAGCTCTTGCCGAGGTGGGTGTCGAGCCCGTCGGCGAGCCGGGCGACGACCGCGGCACCGCCGCCTCGCTCCATCGCCCGGCCCACTGCGGCGTCGTCGTCCATCGCCGGAGGATCGCCGACGCCAACCGTGTGCCGGGCCGAGGTTTCGAGCCGGACGAAGTCCTGGAAGGTCCCGCCCATGCGGCGACGCCAGCCGGCAATGTCGAGGTCGGCGAGGTCGGTACCGTCGACCAGGACCCGACCCGAGGTCGGGCGATACATGCCGGCGAGCAGCTTCACCAACGTGGTCTTCCCGGCGCCGTTCTCGCCGACGATGGCGACCGTCGAGCCGGCGGGGAGCAACACGTCGATGTCGTGCAACACGGGTGCCGTGGTGCCGGGATACGTGAAGGAGACGCCGTCGAGGCGAATGCCCTCGCGGAGCGCGTCGGGCGGCCGCGCGCTGCCGTCGTAGCGCGCGGCTTGATCGACCGCGAGGTCCTCGAGCCATAGGAAACGATCGGTGGTGCGCAGCGCGGCGGCGGCCTGGCGCGCCGCGTTCGCGGTTTGGGTCACGTTGCCGCGGATCATGAGCGCCAACTGCGACACGAGGACGATGTCGCCGACACTGGCTCTGCCTGCGATCGCTTCGTGCGCGGTGAACAGCAATGCGAACACGTAGCCGAAGGTGAGCGTCGCCCATCCGATGCACGCCACCGCCGCGGAGCGCACCGCACCGCGCAACTGCACATCGGCAACCTCGCGCCACAAGTCGTCGGAACGGCGGTCGAGCCGGTCGGCGCACCCGAAGACGCGTAGCTCCATTGCTGCGGCCGGCCGCAGGAACAGGCGATGCAGCTGCGTGGCGGCCCGCTGCCGTTCGGCGGCCGCAGCGTTGGCCGCGTCGACGTAACGCTCCGAGCGCGGCACCAGGATCGCGGTCGGCACCGCGAAAACGGGCACGAGGAGGAGCAGCGGGTGCACCGCCGAGAGCAGCCACAAGCCGGTGCCCATGCTGATCGCGAGCGATGCCGCGCCGGTGAGCGCGAAGACGGCGCGCATGAGCGACGCGCCGCCGGTGCGGATCAGCGCGATCTGGTCGAGGTACTCGGGTCGTTCGAGATGTTCGATGCCGGGCATGCCGGCCGTGAGCTCCAGCGTTCGCCGGTCGATGATCAGCCCGACCTGGTTCGTGACGACCAGCTCGGTGTCGCTCATCGCGCGGCCGGCCGAACCCAGGAGACCGGCGCCGACGCCGCCGACGACGGCCGCGACGACGGCGAACCCGAACCGCCGGTCGATCGCGGAGTTCACCAGCCACTTCAACGCGAGGCTCTGCATGGCGCCGGCGATCGAGCTCAGCACGAGGGTCGAGAAGATGACGATCGCGAGCTTGCGGTTGGCTTCGCGCACGACGCGGACGAGCAGCCCTACGCGTCGGCGGAGCGGCGCCGGCGGGATCTCGATCGCGCTCATCCGACCGCCTCGTCGACGGCGTCGTCACGGAACCGGTCGGCTTGCAGGTCGTACAGCTGCGCGTACAGGCCGGCGGCGCCGTGCAGCGTGGCATGGTCGCCGTCTTCGACGACCCGGCCGCCGTCGAGCACGACGATGCGCTCCGCACGCCGGACCGTCGAGAAGCGATGGGACACGACGATCGCGGTGCGGCCGCTGGCATGGGTGAGGAGCTGGTCGAAGAGCGCCACCTCGGCCTTGACATCGAGGCTCGCGGTCGGCTCGTCGAGGATGAGCACGCGCGCGCCCACTTGCGCGCCGTACAGCGCGCGGGTCAGCGCGATGCGCTGCCATTGCCCGCCCGACAGCTCGATGCCGCCGGTGAACGCGCGCGACAGGATCGTGTCCCAGCCGTGCGGCATGCCGGCAATCATCTCGTCGGCCCCGGCCGCGCGCGCGGCTTGGGCGGCATGGTGCCGCGCATCCGGGTGGCCGAGATCGGCGAGCGCGACATTCTCGAACGCCGACAGCTCGAAGCGCACGAACTCCTGGAAGATCACCGAGAGCCGGCGCCGCCACGCGGCCGGATCGAGATCGGCGAGGTCGTGCCCGTCGACGAGGATGCGACCTGCCGTCGGCCGATAGAAGCCACCGAGCAGCTTGAGCAGCGTCGTCTTGCCGGCGCCGTTCTCGCCGACGATCGCGACCGACTGGCCGGGTCGCAGCTCGAGATCGAGACCGTCGAGCACCTTGCGGGTCGCGCCCGGGTACGCGAACGAGACGCTCTCGAAGCGAATGGTCGGCACCGCGCCGGTTTCGGGCACGACCGCGCGGGCCCGGGCGGCCGTGTCTTCCTCGGCGCGGAAGCGCTCGAGGCGCTCGATCGCCGCGAGCTGCGGCACGGACGCTTCGATCGAGAAGGCTTCCCAACCCATGGCCGACAGCACCCGCGCGACCGCGACCACCCCGCCCAGTGCGGCCGCCAGCTCGGCAGGGGTGAGCGCGCCGTCGACGGCCATCCGGGCGAGCAGCAGGAACGGAAGGAGCGCACTCAGCGCGTTGAGGGCGAACACGGTGAAGTGCAGCCGGTACGCGCTGACGAGAACGCGCGACAACTCCCGCACCGGGATCGACCCGTGCACGAAGAAGCGGTCGATCGCCCAGTCGCCGAAGCCGAAGAGTCGCAGCTCCTTGGCACCGACCGGCGTGCCGACGATCTCCGACCAGTACGTCGAGGCCCGCCCGTCGGCGGTCGTGCCCGTCATCGCGGTGGAGATCGCCTTCGCGTAGTGGCGGCGAAGCAGAGACCGCTGCCACGCGACGAAGACGAGCGCGGCAATCGCGGCCGGCACGGAGTACGCGGCGACGACCATCGTCGCCGCCGCGGCACCCACGAAACGGGTCAGCAACCAGAGCTGCCCCTCGGCACCGGCGCCCAGGTTGAACAGATACGCGTTGTCGACCGGCAGGGTCGCGGCGTCGCGCACCACCTGCGACTCGAGGTGGTCGATGCCGGGCCGCGCCGAGACCGCTTTGCGAACCTTCACCCGCACCTCGCCGTTGACGCGCGTCGCGACCCAATCGCGGAACGGCACGAGCATCGATTGCGCGACCTGATCGAGGGTGAGGAGCACGCCGACGAGCGCGAGGGGCCACGCCGTCGCGCCCAACCGGCCGTGGTCCGAAGCTGCGGCCGCGGCTCGGCCCACGAGCCATGCCACCGCCACGGCGGTTGCGGCCGGCAACAGCGACGCCAGGAACATGACGAGCGTCAAGCCGACGAGTGCTCGGTTCGGCACGACGCGCAAGAGTCGCAACAGCGCGATCCGGTCGCGGAGAAACGCCCGGAGTACCGCCGCGCGCCCGCCTCCGGTCACGGTCGCTCGTCGAAGATGTCGCGCGGCGCGCGCCACGCCGCCGTCCCCGTGAACGCGCCGACTGCGATGATCACCAACACGGTCGTCCACCGGAACCAGTCGGCACGGTTGCCGTCGGCGGAGGTCCAGTACGGGTTCGTCAGGCCGGCAAAGTGCACCGGGATCCCGTGGTGGAGCACGAAACCGAGGGCAACGACCGCCGACGCCACGATCGTCAGCACGCGGGCCGGCGGATGCCGGA
>JBBQER010000009.1:0-58184 GCA_038320885.1 Acidimicrobiia bacterium | reverse complement strand
CTGCGTGTAGAGGTACGCGGCGAGCCCGAGCGCGCCGACATATCCGGCGATCACGAACCCGCGCCGGGTCCGGTTCTGGAGTGCGCCGTCGGGTAGGCCGAGCGCGAGGTGCAGGCCGACGGCGACGAGTCCGGCGACTGCCAGCGAGAGGAATACCGCCGCGAGGTCCTTCGTGCTCTTCGTCGAACTGGGGTCGCCGACGAAGGCGTCGGCCAGCACCGCGACTCCACCGGCGAACGCGCCGGCGACGACGAGCCGGCTCAGCAGCTCCTGCGGGCGGTGCACGACGACGAAGACCGCGGCCGCGCTCCACGCGGCGACCAGGATGCACGTGAGCACGCGACCCGGACCGACCACCGCGTCCGATGCCCGGACCGCGCCGACCACGGCGAGGGCCGTCGCGACGATGGCCGCGGCCGCGATCGGGAGTGTTTGCCTCGACCGCGCCGGACGTTCGCGAATGTCGTCGCGCAACGACGTGAGCTCGAGCGGTTCGAGAGACCCGGCGGTCTTCTCCTGCTCGATTCTCGTGGCCATGTTCATCGGTCCTGGTTCTGATCCTGGATACGTCGTGCGGGGACGATCAGTTCGAAGCGGTACCGGCGGCGACGGCATCGTCGGCCTCGGTCACGACGCGGCCGTCGCGCATGCGAACGATCCGGTCACCGGCCTCGGCGACGTCGTCGTCGTGCGTGACGAGCAGGATCGTCTGGCCTCCGGCGTGGAGGCGACGGAAGAGCTCGAGCACTTCGTGGCCGCCTTCGGAGTCGAGCGCGCCCGTGGGCTCGTCGGCGAGCAGCAGCGTCGGCTCGTTCGCGAGCGCGCGCGCGATCGCGAGGCGCTGCCGCTGGCCTCCCGAGAGCACGCCCGGTGCTTCCTTGGTCTTGTCGGCGAGGCCGAGGAGATCGAGGAGGTCACGGGCGCGTGACTCGGCGCGCTTGCGGGGCGCCCCCGCGATAACCGCGGGCAGCGTCACGTTCTCGAGCACGCTCATGCTTTCGAGCAGGTTGAAGAACTGGAAGACGATCCCGATGTGCTTGCGCCGCATGATGGCGAGCTCGTCTTCCGACTTGCCGACGAGCGATTCGCCCGCGAGGACGATCTCGCCGTCGGTCGGCGTGTCGAGGCCGGCAACGAGGTTGAGCAAGGTGGACTTGCCGCACCCGGATGGGCCCATGACCGCCACGAACTCGCCGGGTTGCATCTCGAAGTCGACTCCGCGCAAAGCGCGTACGGGTGCGCCCTCGGACTCGAAGCTCTTGCGCAGACCCCGCGTGTAGAGGATCGGGCTCTCGTCGGTCATGGTGTTCCTCCTGTGATGGAACCGCTGCTCAACGCTGGATCTCCCTGGGCTGCATCTCCGTGGGCCGGCTCTCCCTCGGCCGAATTCTCCGCGACCTGCACTCGATACGCGCGCACCGTCGAAACACGCCCCTTGATCGCCTGCTCGCCGAGCTCCTCGCATTCGGGCGGGGTGCCGAGCGCGAGTCGCGTCGCCTCACTGAACACGAGACAGCCGGCGGGGCGCGCGAGATCTTGGAGCCGCTGGGCCAGGTTCACCGTGTCGCCCACGAGCGTGTATTCGAGCCGTTCCTCCGACCCGAGCAGCGCCGCGGCTACCGGGCCCGTCGAGAGACCGATGCCGAGCCCGAACGGCGGCAAGCCCCGCCCGGCCCATTCGACATCGAGCAAAACCTGGGCCTGGATCATGGAGACCGCGGCCGCGAACGCGCGATCTGCGTGGTCATCCTGCGCGACGGGTGCGCCGAAGCACGCCATCTCCGCGTCGCCGACGAACTGCATCACGGTGCCGTCCTCGTCGAGGATCGCGCGGTTCATCGCGGCCCGGTGCTCGTTCAGGAGGTGGGCGAGCGCGCTGGGGTCGGTCGTCTCCGCGATGCCCGAGTAGCCGCGGATGTCCGACATGATCACGGTGACCACGAGCTCCTCGGTCTCACCGATGCTGCGGCCTTCGATACGCATCTTCTCCGCGAGCCCGGTCGGGAGGAGGCGGCTCAGGCTGTCGCCCTGCTCCTCGCGGTCGACGATCGCCTGGTGCAGCATGCGCAGCCGTCGCAACGATCCGCCCTCTCCGGTGCTCGCCTCCTTCGACAGCGAGATGAAGAGTTGCTCGACCGCTTCGGCGATCGCGGCGGGCGTGGTGTGCTGGGCGGCGGCGATCGCCTTGATCGGACGCCCTTCGGCGACCTGTTGCAGCAGCCGCTCCTCGTCGGCGGTGAGACCGCCGATGCCGGCGACGGGATGCACGAGCGCCTCGACGATCTTGGGGTCGAGCACGGAGCCGCCGGTCGCGACCTCGCGCACTGCCCGCGCGAGTTGGTTGCCCTCGGCGATGCTGTCCTTCAGGAGATACGCGTATCCGGCGGCGCCGTCGGCGAGGAGGGAGATCGCGTATTCGGGATCGTCGTACTGCGACAGGATGACCACACCGGTTCCGGGGTGACGTTTGCGCAGCTCCTTCGCGGCGTCGATGCCTTCCCGCTGGAACGCGGGCGGCATGCGGATATCGGTGACCAGCACCTGCGGTGCGGCCGCTTCGGCGCCGGCGATGAGCTCGTCGTAGTCGCCCGCGGTCCCGACGACCTCGAGATCCGGCTCGATGTTCAGCAGGGCCCGTACGCCCTCGCGCACGATGACGTTGTCGTCGGCGAGGAAGACCGTGATCCGTTCTGCCTCTACGGCGGACTCGTCGGGGCTCGAATTCATCTACCTCATTGAGTCACACAAGGGCCCCGGCCGCCAAGGTGGCCCCCGTCACCCGGGCTGGTGGTGCTGGTACCCCGAGTCCACGCCGTCCGGGAGCGACCCGGGCGAGGCGCTAGGTCGCTCGTCGGCGTTTGAGGAACGTCGCCAGCGCGGGCGGGCCGAACACGGCGAGGAGGAAGAGCACTCCGGCGACGACGTACAGCAGCACCGACAGCGGATCGCGGGGGGCCGGAACGTTGACCTGCCCGTCCGCCCGAGTTGTCTGCGCGTTGTTGCCGGAACCGGCGTTGACCCCGGTCGAGCCCTGCGACCCGTTGGCTGCGCTCCCATTCGGTGCGCATGCGGTGCTCGAGTTGGAGCCGCCGGGCCCGGTGGTCGTCGTCTTCTTCTTTTTCGTCGTCGTCGTCGTCGTGGTCGACCTGGTCGATCCCTTCGCCTTGGCCGGTTTCGGCTTCGGAGTGCAGACGGGGTTCGAGCGAGCGAACGTGTCGCCCGGCCCCGTTGTGTTTCCGTTGCCCGTTCCGGTGCCCGGCGCCGACGGGCCCGGCAAGCCGGGCTGGGTGGTCGGGGTGGCGCCCTGCTTGTCGCCCGGGAGCGGCGGCGGCCCGCCGCCGCTCACGAAGTCTCCGGTGATGGTCGGGTTGTCGCAGCTGTCGATCGGTGGCGGCGCGACGTGACCGGGGATCTTGGTCACCGAATTGAACGCGATCTGCACGAGGTTCTTCGGGAGGGGCGAATAGCCGAGCTGCGCCGCCTTCTGCTGGCCGACGCACACGAAGTACAAGATGAACCTGCTGAGCGTGGCGCCCTTGGCCGCGTTGAACGGCGCAACGGTTGTCGTGGGCACGATCATGTAGCTGTAGCTCGACACCGGGTACGTCCGCGCGTCGGCGTACGTGTAGACGCCCCCGAGGTTCTGGGTCTCGTCCGCGTTGATCGTCACGCCCTGGAGCGCGACGGAAACGTTGTTGGCCGTGGGCTGTGTGTAATAGCCCGCCTTGTTGAGCACCGAAGCCACCGGGAAGCCCCGCTGTTGCGCGTAGCCGTACTCGACGTAGGTGATCGCGCCGTTGTTGTACGGAGCGGCGACGAAGGCCGCGACCCCGTCGGAGAACTGTTGCGACGGCGCGTTGATGTCGGGCCACAACGACACCGACGGGCACGGGCTGAGTTGCACGCCGACCCGCTGGCAGAAGGCGTTCCAGGTAGCAGAGGTCTGGCTCGCCATATACGCCGTGAACTGCGCAGTGGTGCCCGAACCGTCGGAACGCACCACCGGACGAATGGTCAAGCTCGGCAACCGGAGCCCGGGATTGTCCAGCGTGATGGCGTGGTCGTTCCACTTCGTAATGACCCCGGTGAAGATCTTCGCGATCGTCTCGGGCGCCAGGCGCAGGCTCGTGACGCGATGGCCGTTGATGTCGAGGTGGTACATGAACGACGTACCGCCGGCGACGATCGGGAGATACGCGTACGGACGGTGTGCCGCGAGCGCGACCTCGTTGGTCGTCGCCGTGCCCGTCGCGTCGTGATAGGCCGCGGTGAACGGGATCTCGGAAACTGCGAAGTCGACTTGGTCCTGGTAGTAGAAGACCCGGCCCGACGTCGAGCCGACACCCTGGTAGTTGATCGAGAGACCCTGGCGCGCGACGTCGGCCCGCCACTGGTCGACCGCAATCTGGCTCCACGTGGAGCCGGCGCCGTCGATGCTGGCCGCCGCGCCCGCAGGTGCCGCCGCGATCGGAACGACGATGGCGATCGCCAGACCGATGACGGCGAGGCGGGCGAAGATCCGTTTCGTCATCCGAACCGTCCTGTCACGTAGTCGAGCGTTCGGGGATCCTCGGGTGAGGAGAAGATCTTCTCGGTCAGGCCCTGTTCGACCACGTAACCGGGCTCGTCTTCGGCCGCGAGGAAGAACGCGCAGTACTGCGAGACGCGCTGCGCTTGTTGCATGTTGTGCGTGACGATCACGATCGTCACCTGCTCGCGGAGCTCGGCGATCGTCTCTTCGATCCGCCGGGTGGAAGTGGGGTCGAGCGCCGAGCACGGTTCGTCCATCAGCAGGATGTCGGGTTCCACCGCGAGCGCGCGTGCGATGCACAGACGCTGCTGCTGACCGCCGGAGAGCGCACCGCCCGGCGTGCCGAGGCGGTTCCGTACCTCGTTCCAGAGCCCCGCCCGGCGCAGGCATGTCTCGACGATGTGCTGGGTCTCGTCACGGTTGGATCGTTGGCGCGCGAGCTTGAGGCCCGCCACGACGTTCTCGGCGACCGACATCGCGGGGAACGGGTTCGGCTTCTGGAACACCATCCCGATACGGCGGCGGATGTCGGTGACGCGCAATTCCGACCGGTAGATGTCGATGTCGTCGATGGACACGGTTCCGGCCAGCGAGGCGCCCGGGACGAGCTCGTGCATGCGGTTGAGAATGCGGAGGAACGTCGACTTGCCGCAGCCCGACGGGCCGATCAACGCCGTCACCTGATTCGGCGCCATGACGAGCGAGACGCGCTCGAGCACCTTGTGGTCGCCGAACCAGGCGCTGACGTCGCGAGTCGTGAGTCCCGAGGCGAGTCGGGAGACGACTTCGGTGTGCTGCGTGTCGACGAGGTCGACGGTGTCGGGGGAGATCACGCGAGGCCCTTTCTTGCGAGTCGGAGTCGTTTGATCCGCCCGATGTGGCCGGGACCGCGCCCGCCGATGAGGCGGGCGACGATGAACAGCACCAGCACCAGACCGAGCAATGCGAGCGCTCCCGCCCACGCCCGGTCGATCTGGGCGGGCTGCGGGAATCGGACCAGGCGGAAGATGAACAGGGGCAGCGCGTCCTGCTTTCCCTTGAACGGGTTGGCGTTGAACGACGTGTTGCCCAGGCTCGTGAGGATCAACGGCGCGGTCTCGCCGACGATGCGCGCAATGCCGAGGATGACCGCGGTGAGCAAGCCGGTACGCGCGGTCGGAAGGACCACCTTCCGGACCGTTGCCCACTCGCCGCCGCCGAGCGCGAGCGACGCCTCGCGCAGACCGCCGGGCACGAGCCGCAGGACGACCTCCGCGGTCCGGGCGACCGTGGGGAGCATCAAGACCGAGAGCGCGAGCGCAGCCGCGAAACCGGTCTGTTGCTGGTGCAGGGCGAGGATGAACGCGGCGTACACGAACAGACCGGCCACGATCGACGGGATCGCGCTCATCGCGTCGACGATCATTCGCAACGGCCGTGCCAACCGCCCGCCGATCTCGTTCAGGAAGATCGCCGTCGCGATGCCGAGCGGAACGGCGAGCAGGGTCGCGATGCCGACCATCTCGAAGGAGCCGACGATTGCCGCGGAGCCCCCGCCTTCGGTGGACTTGCTCAGCGGACCGACTTTGCTCAGGTCCTGGGTGAAGAACTGCGGCCGTAACGCGTGATAGCCGCGGGAGATCGTGTAGCCGACGATGATCGTGAGCGGGATCAGCAATCCGATCGCGACGGTTCCGACCACGACCCGCGCCAGTTGATCGCGCGCCTCGAGCTCGCCGAGGCGGTTGCGCGCCAGGAACCAGGTCGTCGCCAGGAAGAAGGCGTACCAAGTGACGAAGAAGCCGAATCCACCAGACAGCGGCGTGAGCCGCTCGTAGAGCAGGTACGCCAGGCAGAACGAGCCGAACGCGCCGCCGAGGAGATCGAACGCGTCGGCGGTCCGGAATCCCTGCGGCCGGATCCGTTCCTCCACGACCGTCTCCGACTCGGTCTCGCTGCGCAGCGGTGCTTGAACGGCCATCAGATCTCCGTCGCCGCGCCGGATCGCGACCGGGCGACGATCACGGCCGCGAAGGCGTTGACGATCAGCGTGATGACGAAGAGCGTCAAGCCCGCAGCCATGAGCGCGCTGATCCCGAAATCGTTCGCCTCGGAGAAGCGAAGTGCGATCAGCGACGCGATCGAGTTCCCACCTTGATGGAGCACATGGGTGAGCGCGCGGGGATCGAAGAGCGGCGAGATGATGAGCGTGACTGCGATCGTCTCGCCGAGCGCGCGCCCGAGGCCGAGCATCGACCCGCCGACGATGCCGCCCTTGCCGAACGGCAGCACGACGGTCCGGATGACGCTCCACTTCGTTCCGCCGAGCGCCAGCGCGCCCTCCTTCTCACCGGGAGGAGCTTGCGAGAAGACCTCGCGCATGACTGCCGTGCAGATCGGGACAATCATCAGCGCGACGACGAGCCCGGCGATGAAGGTCGACGCCGAATAGCTGCCGCGCTCATGTGCGTCCTTCGTCTGGAAGAACGGGATGAATCCCAGGTGCGTGCCGAGCCACCGGCTGAGCGGGATGACCCGGTCCTGGAGGAAGTACTTGCCCCAGAGGCCGTAGATGATGCTGGGCACCGCGGCGAGCACGTCGACGAAGGAGGTGAGGGGCCGGCGGAGCCGGGCCGGCGCGTACTCGGTGACAAAGAGCGCGGTGCAGAGCGAGACCGGCACCGCGATGACGAGCGCGATCACCGCGATCAGCAGGGTGCCTACGAGCGCGCCCAGCACGCCGAACCTACCGAGCTCCGGTTGCCAGGCCGTGGTGGTGAAGAATTTGAAGCCCGCGACGCGGAGCGCGTCCCACGCGCGGATGGTCAGGAAAAGCCCGATGAGAACCATCACTCCGAGCGTGAGGGCACCGCTCGCGCGCACCACGGCGCGGAAAACGCGGTCCGAGGTGGTTCGCCGGGAGACGGCCTGCACCCGCGGCTCATCGGGCCGAATCAATTCGTCGGCCACGGGAACGGACACGCACTTAAGTCCACACGATTCCCCTGGCTGCGAGGTTGCGGTGGGGTGAACGGGGGCGGAACAGTCGTGAACACGTTCCCGATCCATCGCGCCGCGACCACGGGCGTCGTGTTGACTCGACGTGCACCCCAAGTTGACTCGGCGTAGACCAGGGAGACGCCTGCATGCACGCTCGCGCCGTGGCGCTGTTCCTGGTCGCCTGCGCGCTCACCGCGATCGTCGGGGTACCGCTCGCGACATCGGCGGACGCGTCCGCACCGCGTACCGCCCAGGCGACGCCCGCGACCGGCTTGGGCGACCAGGTCGTCCGGGTGACGTGGCAGCACTTCCGCCCGACGCGTGTCGACGGTGCCTACACCGTGGCCATCGTCCAGTGCATCGCGAACCCGACCTCGGTCCTGCGCGACTGCAACACGAACGAAACGTATCCGCTCTCCCTCACGGGCAACCAGGCCCAGGGCACGACCCAGAAGGACGGAACCGGGAACGCATTCATCGACGTCGCGACCACCGCGCGGCTCCCGTTGCTCGCGTGCACTTCGAGCAAGCCCTGCTCGCTGCTTCTCTACGAGAACACCCCGGAGGGGTTCGACGCGAACAAGCTGCCTCCGCAGCGGGCCCTGGTGCCGCTGACCTTCCGTCGGAGCTCGGGCGACTGCCCGCCCGTGACTCACTTCGACGTCACGCTCGAGGCCGAGACATCGGCCGCCGCGGCGTTCTACCAGTGGGCGGCCGAGGTGTGCACCGGGCCGGGCGCCTTCAACGTCGATGTGACCAACACGTCTTCGAACTCGGCGCGGGAGCAGTTCTTCGCCAAGAACGTCGACATCGGCGTCTCGTCGCTGCCGCCGCAGCAGGCGGAGCTGTCGGCCGATTCCCGCCCGTACACGGTGACACCCGTCGATCTGACCGGCATCGTGATCGCGTACAACATCGTCGATCCGGTGACCAAGCAGCAGATCACCGACATGAAACTGAGCCCGCGCCTCGTCGCGCGGCTGCTGAGCTCGGGTGAGGTCGTCGCGTTCTTCGACGATCCCGAGTTCAAGAAGCTCAACCCGCACCACCACTGGCCGGTGTCCGCGTCGGAGCCCGGGGTCCGCGCCGAGAAGAACGCCGACACCTGGATCGTGACGAACTGGCTCCAGCACAACCAGGACGCGCGGAACTTCCTGAACGACCACGACAAGTACGGCGTTCACGTCAACAGCTCGTGGAAGAACGTGGCCTATCCCACCGACGTGTTCGAGTCCCGGAATGCCACCGGCGCGTACGTTCCGCACACGGGCGAGGAGGGCGTCGCGCTCAAGCTGTTCCACGCGACCAAGCCCGCCGACGGCGTGTCGAGTGTTCCGTCCGATGTCGGGTTCATGGGTGTCCTCGACCTTCCGACCGCGCGTCGCTTCAACCTCCCGACCGCGCAGCTCACCAACGGCGTCGGCAAGCCGAGCGTGAGCGCGACCGTCACGAGCATTCAGGCCGCGTACCGGCTGATGACACCGACTGCGAAGGGCTACTACGTCGTTTCGCCAACGCTGTCGGACCCGGAGGCCTATCCGCTGACGAAGGTCGATCACGCGCTGGCGCCCACGACGTCGGACGCCAAGGTCACGCAGGACCGGATCAACTACCTGCTCGCCTATGCGAAGTCGCCGACGTTGGGTCAAGCGACCCTGCCCGAGGGGTTCGTGCCGTTCCCCGGCGCGGAGGTCCCCCCGACCACGACCACCACGACGAGCACCACGACCACGACGATTCCCACCGGCAGCACGACGCCCATCGGTGGGGGCGGCTCGCAGACACCGAACTACTCGCCGGGAACCGGGAACGGCATCACGCCGGCGTCATCGCCGGCCGGTGGCGGCCCGAAGCGTGCGAGCGGGCGCAACCACACCGGAGCGACCCGGGTCGTCACGCCCGAGCTCGCGCTGATCAGCCAGACCGACAGGCTCATCCTGCCGGTCGTCCTCAGCCTCGGGATCCTCGCGATCCTGTATCTGCTGGTCGACCTTGCCCGGCGGCGAGGTCCCGCGTTCGTCGTTGCGGCTCGCCAGTGGTTCGTGGCTCGCCGGGCGAGATCGGCACCCACCGCGCGATCCGGAGTCACCACGTGAGCGACACGATGATCGCGACCGACGAGGTCGAGGCCTGGCTGATGGATCTCGAGGCGCAGGCGCAAGGCGCGCCTGCCGAAAAGCCGGCACCGCAACCGAACCTGGTCGCGACTTTCGTACGCCGCGGCCTGTTGATCTTCGCGGGCACGATCCTCGCGTTCCTCGCGTTCGCGCTGTGGTTCTCCGGGCTGTCCCACGCCCGGAGCCAGGTCGGCCTGCAGCGTCGCTTTCGGACCGAGCTCGGCGAGCTCAGCGCCCCCGTCAGCGGCGTGATTGCGCCGGGGTCACCGGTCGCGATCCTCAAGGTTCCGAGCATCGGTGTGAACGAGGTCGTGGTCGAAGGGGCGCGCAGCGGTCAGCTGCGAGCCGGACCCGGCCACGTCGTCGGCTCCTCGTTGCCGGGCCAGCCCGGAAACGCAGTGATCGCGGGTCGCCGGATGCTGTACGGCGGTCCGTTCAAGCATCTCCGTTCGCTCGAGCGCGGCGACCGCATCGCCGTGACCACCGGACAGGGCGCGGCGACGTATCTGGTGATGGAGGTGAAGACGTACGCGGCGACGCAGGGATCGGTGTTCGGCGACTACGGCGACAACCGGCTCACGCTCTTCACCGCGGACCCGCCGTTGCGGGGAAGTAGACGGCTCGTGGTCACTGCCAAGCTCGTCGGCCGGCCGTATGCCGCCACCGACCTGAGCCGGACGCTCGACGCGGAGGGACTCGGTCTCACCGGCGAGCGGGGCGCCATCGCAGTGGTGCTCGTGTGGCTCGAGCTGCTCATGGCGCTGTTGCTCGTCGGGGTGCTCGCGATAACGCGCTGGTCCCGGTGGTCGGCGTGGGTCGTGTTCGTTCCGGCAGTTGCCCTGGTCACGTGGCTCTTCTTCGAGCACATCGTCCAGCTGCTTCCCGCCACTCTCTGAGCGACTCCCAGAAGTCGCCCCGGCTTCACCTGGGCGTCGCCTGTTCCGTTCTCCGCGTTCATACCGGTCTGGCTGAATGGGCCCGGCACAACACCACCTGCAAACTCCTCGAGGAGGAACTCACGTGCGAAATCGAAGTAGGAAACTCGCCGTACTGGCGAGCATCGCCGCGATCGGGACCATGGTCGGTCTCGCGGCCCCGGCCGGCGCCGGTCCGACCGTGCTCACCGGCACCAGGAACTCGTTCGCACAAGCGGGCTCCGACACGACCTATTTCATGATGCAGAACCTCGCCACCGCCTACAACGTGGACAACACCAAGAACACCGATCTCCACGACATCGTCACGGAGATCCCGCCGCTCAACGTGGCACCGTTCCCGGCCGGCACGTTCGTGCCCGGCGACGACATCGATCCCTCGTTCCTCTGGGATTCGTCGACGGTGGGTCTCCCGAGCGATGTGATCCCGGGCAACACCCCGCCGAACGGCTCGAGTGCCGGCATCACCGCGCTCAACGCCGACACGACGAGCAAGATCGACTTCGCCCGCTCGTCGCGTGGCCCGAACAGCGGTGAGACTCCGGCGCTTCGCTTCTGGGCGTACGCGCTCGGTGCGGTCGACTACGTGACCTTCCTCGGCACGCACGCGCCGGCGGCAGGAATCACGCAGCAGCAGCTCATCAACATCTACACCTGCAACGCGACGACGCACTTGCCCATCGTCAGCAACTGGAACCAGGTCGGCGGAACGGCCGGTGTGATCGTCAAGTACATCCCGCAGGCGGGATCCGGCACCCGTAGCTTCTTCCAGTCGAAGCTCCTCAACGGCAACACCATCGACAACAACTGCGACGCCGGACACATGAGCACCTCACTCGAGGAGCACGACGCCCGGGGCGTGACCACTGCGAGCAAGCCGAACGCGATCTACGCGTACGACTTCTCGAAGTGGAAGGCCCAGGCAACCGGCTTCGAGGCCAACCTGCGCAACGGCGCCGCACTCGGCAAGCTCGGCACCACGACGAGCAACCGCCAAGGCCCGTCGCTCGCCACCGTGAACACGACCGCGAGCCGGTTCATCGGCACCCGGTACGTGTTCAACGTCGATCGGGCAGCCGCTCACCCCGGTTCCTACTCGGGCCAGCTCGCCGACATCGAGAAGTTCATCGGCGTGCGTGCGACGGCCAATGGCGGCCCCGGTCTGATCTGCGGCGGCACCCTCGCCCCGAACATCACCTTGGCGGGCTTCGTTCCGCTGGCCCTCGGTGGTAGCGGTGGCGTCGGGCTCCCGCAGTCGAACTGCAGATTGAACCCACCCGCGCTCTAGGTTTCGAGCACGAGGTCATTGATTGGTGGAGGTCCGGGCATGGATGCCCGGACCTCCACATATTCGCGTGCTCCCAGATTCGTACTCGCCGGATTCGTACTCGCCGGATTCGTACTCGGAGGTCGACGCAACTTGCGCACCGTGCGCACACCCGCTCTCGTCATGGCGTTGATGGCCGGGCTCCTCGCCGGGTGCTCCGGCTCCGGCTCGACCGCGAAGCCTCCGAGCAGCACGAGCGGATCGTCGACCACAACCGCGTCGCTCCCGCCGTTGCCGACGACGACACCCGGGAATCCCGATGAGACACCGAACCGGATCCCGTTCGACGTCGGTGAGATCGCGGCCCGGTCGAACGGATGGCGCATCGGCGTCACCCGCGTGGTCCGCCCGCTGACGGCAGGCGGTCTGCCGGCACTGCCCGGCGATCGGGAGTACGTCGGCGTCGATATCTCCATGACCAACGACGGGAGCGCGCCGGTGACCGTGAACGCCCGGAGGATCTTCGGGTTGCAAGACGAGACCGGCCATGGGCACGCGGCGATCAGTGGTGCAACCGGTGTGACCGGGCTCGACGGCTCGTACGCACCGGGCACGAATCGGACGGGACGGATGGTCTTCGCGGTGCCGGTCGGTAAGAAGCTGTTGATGCTGCTCGACGGACCGGTGATCCACACGCAGCGAAGCATCTTCCAGATCGACCCGCCGACGCATCCGGTCGTCGACTGACGGCGCATTCAGCTGCAGCGCGCTTGTGCCTCCGGCACCGACGCGCAGCACAACGAGTCCTCGCCGTCGACGTGGCTCGACGACTCGCCGCAGTCGTCGACGTCCTCGAGCACGGTGTAGATCTCCCATGCGCCGTCGGGACCGTCGAGCCAGACCTTCTCCTGCTTGGCGAAGCAGCACGTGCCGTTTTCCTCGACGGTCTCGACGCCGCCGGCATTCAGACGCGCTTGGTGCGCAGCCACTTCGTCGGTCGACATCACTTCGATGCCCAGGTGGTTGAGGCGACCTTCGGCAGTAGCGCTCTCGAAGAGCACCAACTTCAGGGGCGGGTCCGCGATCGCAAAGTTCGCGTAGCCGGGCTTGCGCTTGTTGGGTTCCGTCGCGAACAACTTCGAGTAATGCGCGACGGCGGCGTCCATGTCGGGAACGTTCAGGGCGAGTTGGATACGGGACACTTGACCACCTCTGGTACATTGACAACTGTCGATGTATCGATCCTCGCGAATGTATCGACAACTGTCAATAGGTTGAGGAGGATTTCGTGCCCACCAAGACTCTCCCGCTGGTCCAGCTCGATGCCGGAGTGTGCTGCTCGCCGCTCTCTGCTGCCCCTCTGGCCGAATCCGAGGCCGTAGAGCTCGCCAAAGTGTTCGCCGCGCTCGCCGATCCGGTCCGGCTCCGGCTCCTGAGTCTCGTAGCCGACGGCGGTGAGGTCTGCTCGTGTGACCTCGAGATCCCGTTGGGCAAATCGCAGCCGACGATCAGCCACCACACGAAGGCGCTGGCCGAGGCCGGCCTGCTCACAGGCCAGAAGCGCGGGCGCTGGATGATGTGGAAAGTCGTGCCCGAGCGCCTCGCCGCGCTCAGAGCCGCGCTCTCGTAGATGCGGCCCGACCTCGGGCGCCGGTTCGTCGCCGAGCTCGTCGGAACCGGGATGCTTGTCGCCGTCGTCGTCGGCTCGGGCATGGCCGCGCAACGGCTCTCACCGGGTGACGTCGGGCTCCAGTTGCTCGAGAACGCCGCCGCGACCGCCGCGGGGCTGATCGCGATCATCCTCGCGGTCGGACCGGTGTCCGGCGCGCACCTCAACCCGGTCGTGAGCCTCGCGGACGCCGCCTTCGGAGGACTCGAACGCCGCGCGCTCCTGGTCTACGTCCCGGCCCAGATCGGCGGCGGCATCGCCGGCGCGATCGTTGCCAATCTCATGTTCTCGGCGCAGGCCGTCGAGTGGTCGACCAAGACGCGCTCCGGTGGTGGGCTGTGGCTCGCCGAAGTGGTTGCGACCGCGGGCCTTTTGCTCGTCATCTTCGGAGCAGTGCGTTCCGGCCGCGGCGCGGCCGCTCCGTTCGCGGTGGGCGCGTACATCGGCGCGGCCTACTGGTTCACCTCGTCGACCAGCTTCGCCAATCCGGCGGTCACGATCGCGCGGACGTTCTCCGACAGTTTCGCCGGCATCGCACCGCGATCGATGCCCGCGTTCGTCGGGTTCGAGTTCATCGGCGCGGCCGTGGGCGCCGCGCTCGTCTGGTACCTCTATCCGGACATCCGCGCGAGCGCCGACGACGTGGTCGTCCCCACGCTCGAGCCGTCGGAGCCGTCGTGACGCAGGTGCCCGAAGTCCTCTTCGTCTGCATCCATAACGCGGGCCGTTCCGTCGCCGCCGCGGTGCTCACCGAGCACTACGCCCACGGCCGTGTCCATGTCCGGTCGGCCGGTTCGCGGCCCGGCGCTGCGGTCAACCCCGTTGTGGCCGAAGTCCTCCGCGAGCGGGGCCTCGACCCGGATCAGGAGTTTCCCAAGCCGTTGAGCGACGAAGCAGCACGCGCCGCCGACGTCATCGTGACCACGGGATGCGGCGACGAATGTCCGTTCGTTCCCGGCAAACGGTACCTCGACTGGGAGCTCACGGATCCCGCCGGAAAGAGCGTCGAAGAAGTCCGGCCCATCGTCGACGACGTCGACGAACGAGTGCGCGCGCTCCTCGCGGAGATGCTCGGCGAACCAGTCGCGTAGCCGGAGACCGGCGTCAGCGCGCGGGGTCGTCGAGCGCGCGCAGGATCAGCCACCACGACGCGAGGCCGTGCTCGCACCACGCGTCGGGCGCGACGATGCACTCGTCGGGACAGCGGCACACGCCATCGGCGACCCACTCCGCGAGGTTGTCCTCGTCGGGTGGGGCCCAGCCGCTGTTGACCTCGAACCACGCGTGCGCGTTGCGGATCGCCTCTTCGGCGGTCGCGGTCACCGGCGCGTTCACGAGACCGGAATGCGGATGTGCTCGAACCACACGGGCTCGAACTTCGGGTCGACGCACATCGCGTGGAGCAACCCCGAAGGAAGTCGGGTCGCATCGATCCCTTCGCCCTCGCCACCCGCGTGGCCCATCTCGACGACCGGCTTCACGGCGCCGGTTCGGAGATCGACGCGATAAACGCCGTTCCGGGCGTCGTCGGTCGAGATCCAGATCTGCCCGAGCGCGATGTCGCCTCCCTGCGTGCGGTGCAACAGCGTGTCCATGTGGAGCGGTGGAAGCGCCTTCCATGCGTGCGCGACGTCGTACCGCAGCAGCGAGTCACCGTCGAAGTGATCCATTGTGTACGCGATCATCGTGTCGGGATCGACCGTCACGAACGAGTTCTCGTGTTGCGCCAGCACCACCGCGTCGACGAACTGCAACGTGTCCCGGTCGTAGCGCGCGGTCGCCTGGTGCCCCTTCGAGTAGTCGGGTTCCTCGAAGGGCACGTAGATGTACTTGCCGACCACGTCGACGTCACCGACGTGGTTGAAGCCCTTGGCCTTCCACGCCCCCGGGATCGCGGGAGAAATGTGCTTCAGCACGTTCAGCCGGTCGTCGGTTCGCCACAGGCTGTCTGTGGCCGAAAAGATCCAGCCGCCGGGGATCCGCGCGACGCCTTGTTGGTAGCCGCCCGGCAGCTGTTGCTGGCTCGAGATCGCGGCGGGACCGAAAGCCACGGGGCTCGTCGTCGTCGTCGTACTCGCGGCGGTCGAGCTTGGCGGCGCGGCGTGGGGCCTGCTCGACGACGAGCAACTCGCGATCGCGCCTACGAGGAGGCCGATTGCGAAGACACGAGCCGCCGAGCCCTTCACACCGCCGGACGCTACACGGGGTCGTTCCATCGGTGAGCGATTGCGTCGACTACGGCGAGGATGCGGTGGGTGCAATTGTCGTCGCCCTTCTCGAAGTCGTCGCCGTGTGTAGCCATTGTGTTGGTGACGTGCGCGACGCACACCACGGCCCGTTGGCGCGCCGCGGAATAGGCGTAGAGCAGCTCTTCGGCCACGAGGACCGCGTAGGGGGCGCCGACCGCGCAGGGCACGATGCCGAGTAGCCCATATGTCCTCTCCGTTACCCAGAGCTCGGGGTGGTAGCAAGCCCAGGCGGGATCGAGCGTGCCATGTCCCGTGCCGCTCAGGTGGCGTACGACGTCACCATCCGGGTCGAGCAAACACACTTCGGGCACCGGCACGTCGGGGAGCCCACGCTGGCGGCGTGCTTCGCGCAGCAGGTTCTCGACCTGGAACTGCGATGCCTGGTCGTAGCGCTTGGAGTTCAGTAGCGGCGGCCGGTCCGATGTCAATCCGGCGGAGATGGCGCCGCCGGGAGTTGGATGCCGGGGCACACGCAGAATTCGTTGCCTTCGGGGTCGGCCATCGCGAGCCAGCCGGGATCGATGCCTTGGCCGATGTCGATGCGGCGGGCGCCGAGGGTTTCGAGGCGCTTCGCTTCAGGTTCGATGTCTTCGACGCGGAGATCGAAGTGGATGCGCGCCTTGCCCGTTTTCGGCTCGGGGACGCGTTGCAAGATGACGGGTGGGTGTTCGCGGTTGCGGGCGCTGAGCACGTAGTAGTTGTCGAACAGGCCAACTTTGTCGTAGCCGAGCGCCGCGGCCCAAAACTCGGCAAGTGTCTCGGGATCGGCGCAGTCGATGACGATGTCGATGTTCGCGTCGGCCATCTTCGAGCTCTCCATTGTCGGTCGGCGGGAGCCGACCGACAGTACATCCGGAGTCGATGAATGGCAGCTCACGCCCGCAGCGAGAGGGGGAACTGCGCGGTTGCACCGCCGTCGACCACGATTGTCTGCCCGGTGATGTACGACGCCAGATCCGACGCGAGGAACACGACGGCATGCGCGACGTCGTCGGGCGCGGCCAGCCGTCCGAGCGGGATCGACGCGGCCGATTCCGCCTGGCGCTCCTCGCTCATCAAGGCTTCGACGCGCGGCGTGAGTACCGCTCCGGGTGCGACGGCGTTGACGCGAACGTGATCCCGCGCGAGCTCGACCGCCAGCGTCCGCACCAACGACATGAGGCCCGCCTTGGCCGCGCCGTAGGGCCCGTGCAACGGCGCGGAGGTGATCCCGCTCACCGAGGCGATCGCGACGACGGCACCCGAGCCGCGATCGGCCATGCTGCGACCCGCGACCCGCGCGAGGTTGAAGAAGTGCCGGAGCACCAGGTCGAACGACTCGTCCCACGCGGTGTCGTCGAGCTCGACCGTGCGACCCCAGCGTGCTTCGCCGATCACGTCGACCGCGACGTCGATCGGGCCGCGTTCCGCGATCGCGGTGTCGACGGCCAGCTGCACGTGGTCGAGACGGCGCGCGTCGCCCGCCAGCGCGAGCCCCCGCCGACCCGCGAGATCAGCGGCTTCGGCAGCCGTAGCCGCGTCGAGGTCGAAGCAGGTAACGCTCGCGCCGGCCGCGGCGAGCGCGCGTACACACGCGCTGCCGATGCCGCCGCCTACGCCGGCGACAAATGCGTGCTTGTCCTCGAGCCCGAGCTCGAGCACCGACTACAGGCCCGGGCGCTTCTCGTTCTTCTTCGCCTGTTTGTCGGCGCGCTTTTCCTTCAGCGACTTGCCCGGTTTCTTGCTACTCGGCTTCTTCGGTGACTTGTCGGCCATGGGAGCTCCTCGTTCGTGCGGTCAATTGACGTTCGCAGGTCAGCGGGGAGAAGGCAAGCACCCTGTGGGTCCGCGTGTCAGACGCGGCAGGCTTCGACTTGCTTCGGAGTCGGCCAGTGAACGTTCGTCGCCCAACCCGCGCGTTCGAACACGCGGATCACGGCTGCGGACGGATCGATCTGGTGCGGGAGCGCGCCGTGGCGGGCCGAGCGCGGGTGCGCGTGGTGGAAGTTGTGCCACGCCTCCCCGAACGACAGGACGCCGAGCGGTGCAAAGTTCGTACTGTGGTCACGTTCCGTCGCCGGCTGCTTGCCGAACATGTGACAGATCGAGTTCACACTCCACGTCACGTGGTGCAGCAGCATCATGCGGGCAGCGCCGGCCCAGAGCAGTGCCGTGAGCGCGCCGCCGATCGTTCCCGTCCACGCCCAGCCGAGGAAGAACGGCGCCGCGAGCGAGAACACCGCGAACAGCGGGAACAGACGGCTGATGATCCTGACATCGGCGTCGTCGACGAGATCCGGCGCGTAGCGCTCGGCCGAGGTGGCGTTGGCGCGGAAGAGCCAACCGATGTGCGCGTGGAAGAAGCCACGCAGCGGCGCGGCGAAACCCTCGCGCTCGTCGTGGGGCGAGTGCGGATCGCCGGCCCGGTCGCTGAAGGCGTGGTGCTTGCGATGGTTCGCGACCCAGCCGATCAACGAGCCTTCCATCGCGAGCGATCCCGCGCTCGCGAGTGCGATCTTGAGCGCGCGCGTCGGCGTGAAGCCGCGGTGGGTGAAGAGGCGGTGGTAGCCGACGGTCACGCCGAAGCCGCTGACCAGATAGAAGATGACGGCGAGCACGATGTCGTGCAGGTACACGACGCGGCCCCACAGGAGGGGGATGGCGAGGCCGAGTGCAACCGCGGGTCCGATCACCAGGAGCGCGGTGATCGCGCGGCCTACGTTCGTGCTCGCGCGGGACGGAGCGGATGCAGGAGCCGGTTCCGTGCGAGTGCGCGCGGCTTCTACGGGTGGGGTCAGCGTTGTAACCAAGGGTGCCTCGATTGGTGGAGTTGCAGGCCGGTTGAGGTCCGTGCTCCAACCGAGGTCCGGGGTTGGTTGCCCGTTCTAAACGGCAGAGTCAGCATATACACGCGTCCCGGCGTTCGTGAACGCGGCCTCCGAACTGCATGCCCGCCTTATCGGCAGGTTCCCCGGACGCGAAAGAGCCGCCGGCACGTTTGCGCCGGCGGCTCGAAGTTCGTTCTGCCCGGGCTGCGGGCAAGCGTCTCAGACCACGCGTACGTTCTGCGCCTCGTCACCCTTCTTGCCGGGAGCGATGTCGAACTCGACCCGCTGGCCCTCGTTGAGCGACTTGTAGCCCTCACCGGCGATGTTCGAGTAGTGGACGAAGATGTCGTCGCCCGACTCGCGCGAGATGAAGCCGTAGCCCTTGTCCGCATTGAAGAACTTGACCGTGCCTTGTGCCACTGAAAACTCGTTTCTGATCGCGACCGACCAACCAGTTCGGTCGATTCGCCGCTGAAAGTGTATCGGAGGTGTGCACGACGACCTCCGGACGCACAGATCAGGGTCATCCTGGAGCGCGCGGCGCGAAAATGACTGCTGTCGGGTTCGGGTAGGATTGTCGAGTTCGGATACCTCGCCACTCAGCGCGCGGTCGTGGGCTGAGGAGTAGCGATGGCAGAGGTCGACGACAAGGCAAGTCTTGGCAAGCGCGTTGCGCGCCTGGCAACCGAACGCACCGAGTTGTTCACGACTGCCGGCGCGACCGCCGGTCGATCCGCAGTGGCCCAGACTCGCCTCGCTGCCATCGAGCGTGAGCTCGACGAGTGCTACACGGCGCTCCGCACGCAACGGGCAGCTCGTGACGCCCGGCGCTTCACGAGCGAAGAGCTTCGTTACCGACGCCCGATCGAGCCTCGCCCCCGAGCGTAAGCCGCCTCCACCAGCGAGGCGGTAGTTTTCGGCTGATGGCAGCGGGGATCTCGGCGCGCGTTCGGCTCGACGTCGACGGCGCTGTCGCGACGATCACGAACGACAACCCCGACAAGCACAACGCGTTCGACGACGAGATGGACGCGGAGCTCTTTGCGATCCTGGACGAGCTGTCGGCGCGCACCGATGTGCGGGCGATCGTGTGGCGCGGCGAGGGCAAGTCGTTCTCGTCGGGGCGTGACGCGTCGTCGATCGGGACGCCGAAGACCGAGCTGACGCATCACGAGCTCATGCGCCGCGGCCACCGGGGCATCCAGCGGTTGTGGGACATCGACGCGCCCGTGGTGGTCGCGTGCAAGGGCTGGGTGATGGGCGGGTCGTTCCAGCGTGCGCTCCTCTGCGACATCCGCATCGCCTCGGAGGGCACGCGCTTCCGGTTGCCCGAGCTCAGCTACGGCGTCATTCCCGACACCGGTGGCGTCGGGGTGCTCTACGAGATGTGCGGCCCGGGTCTGGTCAGCGACCTCGTGTTGACCGGTCGGATCATGCCGGTGGAGGAAGCATTCGCGCACGGAGTCGTTAGCCGCGTGGTTCCCGCCGACGAGCTCGACGCGATCGCCCGCGAGATGGCCGACCAGATCGCGGCCGCGCCCGCGGTGGCCGTGAAGATGGCGCGCGAGGTCATTCGCCACCTCGCGCAGCCGCAGCTCCGTACGTCGATGAACGACGAGATGATCTACCAGACGTTCATCAACCGCAGTGACGACATGGCCGAGCTGCGCGCCGCCCGGGCCGAGGATCGGCCGCCGCGCTACACCGGAAGTTGAGTTTCGATCGTGAGTGAGCTCATTGGATTGCCGAAACCGCCGGCGGTCGGTGCGTCGGCGCTGCCGGCGGGCACGTTCGGCGGCACCACGGTGTTCGTGACCGGTGCCGGTACCGGCCTCGGCAAGGCCATCGCCACGGAGTTCGCGCGGCTCGGCGCCGCGATCGTGATCGCGAGCCGGAAGGCCGAGCACCTCGACGCGGGCCGAGCCGCGATCGAAGGCGTCGGTGGGCAGGTGTGCACGGTCACGTGCGACATCCGCGATGCCGATCAGATTGCCGCCGCGTTCGACGCGGCCGAGCGCGAGGTCGGAATGCCGGGCGTGCTCGTCAACAACGCGGCCGCGAACTTCCCGGTGCCGGCCGAGGACATGTCGCCGAACGCGTGGCGCACCGTCGTCGACATCACGCTCAACGGCACGTTCCTCTGCGCGCGCGAGTTCGGCCGGCGGCACATCGCGGCCGGCACGCCGGGATCGATCATCAACATCGGCGCGTCGTACGCGTGGACGGGTGGCCCGGGGTTCGTGCACTCCGCGGCGGCCAAGGCGGGCGTGAAGAACCTCACCGAGTCGTTGGCGGTCGAGTGGGCGCCCTACGGCATCCAGGTGAACGGGCTCGTGCCCGGCCTCTTCCCGCACGAAGACATGACCGACGACATCCGCGGGAACCTCGACCTTACCGACGACAAGGACGGATGCCAACCCGCGCTGCGCGTCGGCCAGCGCCAGGAGCTCGGGTGGGCAGCCACGTTCCTCGCGTCGCCGTACGCGCGTTTCATCTCGGGGAACACGCTCGTGGTCGACGGCGCGAACTGGCAGCGGCGCACGCTCACGAACCCTCAGGTCGTCACCGTGCGGGAGCAAATGGGCCGCGGCGATTTCGAGCCCTAGTACCTCTAGTACTTGAGCAGAGCCTCGAGGTCGCGTTTGATGTCTGCGACCTGCGGCAGCGTGGCGTTCTCGAGGGCGGGCTCGTACGCACAGTGCACATCGGGAGCGGTGCAGCGCCACACCGGCGCGTCCAGATGCTCGAAGCACTCGTCGGCGACGAAGGCGGCGATCTCCGCGCCGAATCCGCAGGTCAGCGTGTCCTCGTGCAACACGAGCACGCGTCCGGTTCGGCACACCGACTCGGCAACCAGCTCGCGATCCCACGGCGTGATCGTGCGCAGGTCGATGATCTCGACTCCCGCGTCGGGGCCGAGCTCCTGCGCGGCGACAACGGCCCGGTGGACCGTCGCGCCCCATGTCACGACCGTGACGCGATCCCCACGGGTCATGTACGTGCCGCGGCCGAACGGCAACATCCAGTCGGACGGTGGCAGCGGATCGCGGCCGTACCCCTGGCGGTACAGATGCTTGTGCTCGAGGAACAGCACCGGGTCCTCACATTGGAACGCGGTGCGCAGCAGCCCCGCGGCGTCTCGGGCGCGCGACGGGAACGCGATCAACAGGCCGGGTACGTGGGCGAAGATCGACTCGCCGCACTGGCTGTGCCAGATCGAGCCGCCCTGGAGATAGCCACCGATGGCGATGCGAACGACCATCGGGCACGTGAAGGCGCCGTTCGAGCGCCAGCGGGTGGTCGCCGCTTCCGACTTGAGTTGATTCATCGCCGGCCATACGTAGTCGAAGAACTGGATCTCGGGACTCGGCCGGAGACCGCGCACGGCTTGACCGACGGCCCGCCCGATGATGTTCGCTTCGGCCAGCGGTGTGTTGAAGCAGCGGGCTTCGCCGAACGCGCGCTGCAACCCGAACGTGATGCCGAACACACCACCCTTGCCCGGAACCTCGTCGATCACGCGCGGGTCGGCGTCGGCCACGTCCTCGCCGAATACCCGAATGCGCTCGTCGAGTGCCATCTGGTCGTGCAGCGTCAGCCGGATCGCTTCGCCGAAGGTGACGGCCGGCGCGTCCACGTCGGTGACGGGATCGCCCGGCACGGTCGTGATCCTCGGCGGCGCGGTTACGTGGTCGAGCACGGTGACCGGCGCCGGACGGGCGGCGGCGAGCGCGGCGTCGGCCGCGTCGCGCACGGTCTGGGTCGCCTCGGCGTGCATCGCGTCGATCACTTCCATCGTGAGCGCGCCTCGCGTGACGAGCTCGCGCTCGAGCACCTCGATCGGGTCGTGGGCACCTTCGTCAGCCAGCTCGGCGGCGCCGCGGTACTTCTTTTGGTCGTCGGACAGCGAATGCGAATAGGGCCGGGTCACGAGGGCATGCACGAGGCAGGGTCCGGCACCGGCGCGGACGTGCGCGATCGCGTCAGCCCCTTTGCGCCTCACCTCGAAGTAGTCGCGGCCGTCCATCTTCACGATGTGGAGGCCACGGATGCCGCGCACCATCTCCGAGATCGGCGCCGGTGCCTGATCGGCCGACCGCACCGAGATGGCGTAGCCGTTGTCGGCGACCACGTAGAGCACCGGGAGGTGCAGTCGACAGGCCGTGTTGAGCGACTCCCAGAATTCGCCTTCGGACGTGGCGCCGTCGCCGAGCGACACGTACGTGAGCTCGTCGCCGTACGCGGTGCAGCCCGGGAGGTCGGGGCGCCGGCTGATGTAGCGCGCGGCTTCCGCGCATCCGACGGCCGGCAGGCACTGGCTGCCGGTGCATGACGTCTGGCTGACGATGTTGAGCGCACGCGCGCCCCAATGCGCGGGCATCTGGCGCCCGCCCGACGCCGGATCGTCGGCGGCGCCGACCGCTTGCAGCAGCATCTCCTCTGGCGTGACACCGAGCGCGAGCACGAGCGCGCGGTCGCGGTAGTAGGGGAAGAACCAGTCGTAGCCGGCCCGCAGATGCCGGGCCAGGCCCAACAGCAATGATTCGTGGCCCGCACCCGAGATCTGGAAGAACGCGCGATTCTGCTGGCGCAACGCGATCTCGCGGTCATCGATGGCGCGGGACACGAGCGCCAACCGGAGATCGGCGATCGCTTCGGTGAGGAAGCCCTCCTCCGTGCGCTCGACCATGCGCATCTCGGGGCCCTTTCCGTACGCGCGTTCGCGCCTGCGCGGCAGTGTACGGCGTACCCTCGGGTGTGGTGAGCGATACGCGAGCGTCCCCGCCGGACGATGAGCTCCTGCCGTGGCGCCGCCGAGCACCCCGCCGCACGCGCATCGAGACCGTTCCTCCCGTCGACGACGTCGTACCGTTCAACAACGTGCGGCGCCGGGCCGCGATCGCGCTGCTCGCCTCGAAGCGAACGGCGCCGCATGCGCTCACGCTCGTCGCAACCGACTTCTCCGAGATCGAACGGGTCCGATCGACAGCAGGACTCACGGCGCTGCCGTTCGTGGCGCGCGCCGTCGTCGACGCGTTGCACGAGTACCCGCTGCTCAACGCGGCGGTCGACGGCGAGACGCTGGTCGTCCACCGCGCGGTGAACATCGGCATCGCCGTCGATCTCGACTATGAGGGCCTCGTCGTTCCCGTGGTCCGCGACGCCGACGGCATGCGGCTTCGCAGCCTGGCGGCCGCGTTCCGGGATCTCGCGGCGCGGGCTCGAGCGAAGCAGCTCGGACCCGACGATCTCGCCGGGGGCACGTTCACCATCACGAATCCGGGTGCGGCCGGCACCTGGATCTCGTTTCCCATCCTGAATTCCCCGCAAGTGGGCATCCTCGCGACCGACGGCGTGGCGAAGACCGTGGTCGCCGACGAGCACGACGGCCTGCGCATCGCGCCCGTCGCGAACTTGTGCCTCACGTTCGATCACCGCGCGCTCGACGGCGCCTACGCCGGAGCCTTTCTCGGCCGTTTGCGCGAGATCGTCGAACGGCGAGACTGGGCGGCGGAGCTCTGAGCGATTTCGAACCGGTTCGCGGCGCGTCTACCGTACGGACCGTTCTCGATCGACAGGTGCCCGGTCTCGGCGCCGGATGTGGCAGAGGAGGAGTTGCGACGCTGGTTGCGGCGAAGCCGCCGTCCCGTTGCAAATCCGACCATCGAAAGGGAGTAAGGGATGCAGACCTACAAGGAGCTCTACATCGGTGGCGAGTGGGTCGCACCCGACGGTTCCGAAGTCATCGAGGTGATCTCGCCCGCGACCGAGGAGGTCATCGGTCAAGTTCCCCACGCGTCGACCGGTGACGGCGACCGCGCCGTCGCCGCCGCTCGCCAGGCGTTCGACGACGGGCCGTGGCCGCACATGACCCCCGTCGATCGCGCCGCCGCCATCGGGCGCCTCTCGGCGTCGCTGCAGGCCCGCGCCCAGGATCTCGCCGACACCATCTCGTCGGAGAACGGATCGCCGAAGCAGTGGTCGATCATGGGCCAGGTCTTCTCGGCAACGATGGTGCTCGACTCCTACGTGAACCTCGCGACGGAGTACCAGTGGGTCGACACGCGTACGGGCATGATGGGCGGCCCGGTTCGCGTCCGGCGCGCGCCGGTCGGCGTCGTTGCGGCGATCACGCCGTGGAACGTGCCGCTGTTCATCGCGGCGCTGAAGCTCGGCCCCGGCCTCCTCGCGGGCTGCACGTTCGTGTTGAAGCCGTCGCCGGAGACGCCGCTCGACAGCTACCTGCTCGCCGATGCGATCATCGAAGCCGGCATTCCCGAAGGCGTGATCAACATCATTCCCGCGGGCCGCGAGACCGGCGAGCACCTCGTGAAGCACCCGCAGATCGACAAGGTGAGCTTCACCGGTTCGACCGCGGCCGGTATGCGCATCGGTGAGCTGTGCGGCGCGCAGCTCAAGCGCTGCACGTTGGAGCTCGGCGGCAAGTCGGCCGCGATCGTGCTCGACGACGCGAACCTCGACGACGCCACGCTCGAGGCGCTCGTCCAGAGCGGCGTGATGAACAACGGCCAGGTGTGCGGTGCGCAGAGCCGCGTCCTCGTGTCGCGCAAGCGTTACGCCGAAGTCGTCGACGCGCTCGGGAGCGCGCTGGGTGCGCTGAAGGTCGGCGATCCGCTCGACGACTCGACCCAGATCGGGCCGCTGGTGGCCGAGCGCCAGCGCACCCGCGTCCAGGGGTACATCGAGGCGGGCAAGGCCGCCGGAGCGCGTGTCGTCACGGGCGGTGGCCGCCCGGCCGACCTCTCGCGTGGCTGGTACGTCGAGCCGACCGTGTTCGCCGACGTCGACAACTCGATGACGATCGCGCAGGAAGAGATCTTCGGCCCCGTCCTCTCCGTGATTCCATACGACGACGTCGACAACGCGGTGAAGATCGCCAACGACTCCGACTACGGACTGTGCGGTTCGGTATGGACCTCTGACCCGGTGGCCGCCGAGCAGATCGCGGCGCGCATGCGCACCGGAGTAGTCGCGATCAACTCGTCGATGATCCTCGACTTCAACAGCCCGTTCGGCGGGTTCAAGAAGTCGGGCATCGGGCGCGAGCTCGGCCCGGAAGGCATCGGCCCGTACACCGAGTACCAGACCATCGTTCTTCCCGCCGGTAGCGGCTAAGGGCTAGGGCACAGTCGTTTCCGTCGTCGGGACCGTGTCGGTCGTCGTCGCCGTCGTCGTATCCGTCGGCGCGACGATGTCGATGGTCACCGTCCCCGACGGGTAGTCATAGGGGCCGGCTGCGTAAGCATCGCCGTGAAACGCGAGCCCGACGCCGCAAATGATGCTGCCGACGAACTGCGGTTCGGCTTGGAAGCTCATCGAGAACGAGCGCGACTCACCCGGTTGCAGCACGACCCAATCGAGGAACTGACCCAACGGAAGTCCGTCGGTAGGCGGCGCGTCGATCGGCCAGCGATCGCAAGCGATGCCGAGCGATCCGTATCCGATCGTGGACTGCGGTTCGGTCCCGGTGTTCCGCAGCTCGGCGCGCACCGTGACGGTGTCGCCGACGGTCACCTGCGCCGAGTCGGTTGACGCCGACGCATCCCATCTTCCGTCCTGCGGCTGCAGGACGCCGGGTTGGGTGTCACCGGTCGGCGCCGTCGGCACGGCGGTCTCGGGCGCGGCGATCGGAGTGTGGAGGGTCGGGGCCGCGCTCGAGGAGCCGAACGCGAGTGGTACGGAGGTGGTCGTCTGCGAGATCGAGGTCGCCGGCGACTCGCTGCCGACGCGCTTGGTCGGATGGGTGTCGTCGCGTCCGACCGCGGCGACGGCCGCGGTGCCGGCGATCAGCACGATCGCGCCCGCCGCGCCGAGCATCGAGAGGCGCCTCTGGCGCACACGGCGCGCATCTGTCTGCACATCCCCCCACGACGAGTCGATCGTCCGCATGCCAGCGATCTGACGAAGCGCATGCCGCGCGCGATCCGCGATCGCGTCGTCGTCGGGAACGTGGTCGTCGTGGCTCATGGCGCAGTCGGAACGGTCGTCGTTACGGGCGCGGTCGTGGTCGTCGTTCCCGTCTCGGGATGCACCGTGATCCACAGCAGCTGCGAGTCGATTCGTCGGGTCTCGCTCGACGGAAGGCCGTGGAACGTCATGTCGAGCGAGCACTCGAATGTGCCGGGGCCGGCGATCCGGTCGACGGGAAACGCGACGGTGAACGTCTGCGCGCCGCCCGGTTCGAGTGTGACCGAGCCGATGGAGACCGGGAAGCCGTCCCTGATCCCCGGTCCGGAACAAACCACTGCGAGCGAGCCGTAACCGTCAGTGCGTTGCGGCTGATTGCCTACGTTGCGCAACCCGATGTGTATCGCCGTGGTTTGTCCGGCCCCCAGATCCGTGTTGTCCGCCGAGAGCAATGCGCTCCACCGGCCTTGTGACGGATCGAGTGGTTGGCCTTCGACCCAGCCCGGCGGAACGATCGTGACCGCGACGACCGGGACGCCCGCGAATCCGTCGGTGCTGAGACAATTTGAGAAGTTGTCGCCCGCCCAGAGCACCGCCGTGTAGATCTTCGCCTGGCCGATCATCTCGGGCCGGGGCGTGTACTCCGATGTAAACGTGCGCCGTTCTCCGGGACCGAGCACGAGACCGGCGTGGTCGACGCCGATGCAGCCGCCTTCGAGATCCTGGACCACGATGCCCAGCGTCTGATCCGCGGCGAAGCGGTATTCCCGGTCGCTCGAGTTGTGCACCATGAGCACGAAGGAGGCCGGTTGCTCGGCGACCCACGTCGAGCTCGCGAGCGTCAGCGTGCCCTCGATGCTCGACGGTCCGGTGAGAGGTATCGGCACCGTCGTCGTGCCGACCGCGCCCGACGGACCACCGGTTGCGAGGGTCGTCGTTGGGAGTTCCGCCATCGTCGTCGGGGGCACGGTCGTCGTCGGGTTTGTCGCCGTCGGTACGTCCTTTCCCTTGACCCGCAGATGGCCGGCTTTGTCGCGGCCCGCCGCGGCCACGGCGATGCCGGTTCCGAGCAGAACGACCGCACACGCGGCGCCGATCGCGGCAAACCGTCGGCGGTACACGCGGCGAGCGCCTGATTGCACACCGTCCCACGTGAGCTCAGCCGGCGCGCCTGATTCCGCGATCCGACCGAGTCCGCGCCGTGCCGCGCTCGCGACCGCGTCGTCGTTCGGGACCGGCGTGTCGTCAGGAGTCATCGCGGATTTCCAGGGAACGGGACAGTGAGGTGCGCGCCGCGTGGAGGTGGTACTTCACCGCGCCAACGCTGAGCTTCATCGCATCCGCGACTTCCGCGACCGAGAGGTCCGCGTAGTAGTACAGCGAGAGGGCAAGCCGTTGCTGCGGCGGGAGCGACTCGACCAGGGCGATGAGGTCGTCGTCGGATTCGGCGGCCGCGATCGGGACCGTCGCACTCGCGGCGATGTGCTCCACCAGTGCTGCCTGCCGGCGGCGCGACCGGCGCCGGTTGTGACCGCGGTTGATCGCGACGCGCCGGATCCAGGCGACCGGGTCGTCGTAGCGGGAGACCTTGCGCCAATGGACGACGGCTTGCACGAATGCCTCCTGCACGGCGTCGGTCGCATCGGGAACGCCGGCCGCGTGAAGTGCTCGCGCCAGCGACTCGGCATGCCGCGTGTACAGCGATTCGAGGGTGGGGGCTTCCTCGACGGTCGCGATCACGTGTTCGAGAGTCGGATCGTCGGTGCCCAAGGTCCCCAGCTTGCTCATCGTGCTCAGGGACACACCAGGTAGGCCCCGTGGGTTTGGTCGCGCGGCCTATTTCTTATCGCCGAGGTCAGATTCGACATATTCCGGCCCATAGGGCAGGTTTGACCGGCGTCCCGAGGTTGCACTTCGCGAACAATTGATAGAGCGCCGGGCGCGGGAAGCGGGAGAACATGGTTGTCGTCGTGACCCTTGTCGGAATCATCGTGGTTCTGGTGGTTGCCTGTTTGTTGAAATCGATCAAGACGATCGGCCCGACCGAGGTCGGATTGGTCACGAAGCGGTTCGGCCTCGGGAAGCTCGGTGACGACAACCCGATCGCCTTCAAGGGTGAGGCGGGATACCAGGCGAAGCTGCTCATGCCGGGGCTGCGCTTCAAGCTGTGGCCGATCTTTGGCGTGAAGAAGTTCCCCTGGGTGCAGGTGCCGGCGGGTGAGATCGGTGTTGTGATCGCGCAGGTCGGCCTGCAGCTGCCGATCGGGAACAAGAGCGGTGTCTACAAGCCCGAGTTCGGCAACTATGCCCACGTCGACGCGTTCATCAACGGCGGCGGGCAAAAGGGCGTGCAGCGCACGTTGCTCTCGCCGGGGACACTGCTGCCGATCCACCCGGTCGCATTCATGGTCATCACGTCGCGGAAGGTCTACGGGCTGACGGTCTCGCCGGATCTGGTCGAGCGCGTGCGCGGCTCCGGCGGGGTCTTGCGCGCGGACACGTTCGGGCTCACACCGGAACAGTTGCGAGTTGTGGTGATCGCGCCGGTCGGTCCGCAGGACATGGTGGGGATCGTGACCGCGCTCGAAGGCGAGCCACTGCCGCTGGGCGACATCGCCAGCCGGCTCGGCGGTTTCGACGACATCACCGCAATGGAGCAGGTGGAGGGCACCGTCGATTCGCAGATCATCGACGTGCTGCTCGGCAGCAAGAACACGCTGCACAACAACTACCAAGACTTCCAAAGGTTCCTCGACAGCGGCGGCAAGATCGGTCTGCAGCACGATCCGCTCCTGTACGGCGCGTACCTGCTGAACCCGTTCCTCGTGCGGGTCGACATGGTGCCGATGCTCGTCGTGAACCAGGGCGAGGTCGCGGTCATGAAGGCCTACGTCGGGTTGCCGACGCTCGACACGTCGGGTGCGGAGTTCAAGTTCGGCTCGATCGTGCGCCCCGGTCACCGCGGCATCTGGCAGGAGCCGCTGCGTACGGGCAAGTACGCGATCAACCCGCGCGTGTACGCGGCCGAGATCGTGCCGACATCGATCCTCACGTTGAACTGGGCGGAGGCGGTGTCGACCGCGCACAATCTCGATGCGCACCTGTCGCCGATCGAAGCGAAGAGCAGGGAAGGCTTCGTCTTCCGCATCGACCTCCAGGTGCAGATCCACGTGCCCGATACGCGTGCCCCGAAGGTCATCTCGATGGTCGGCACCATGCAGAACCTCGTCAACGAAGTGCTGCAGGCGGCGGTCGGCAACCACTTCCGCAACACGTTGCAGGCGTTGGAAGCGGTCAAGTTCATCGAGACCCGCGGGCAAGTGCAGCAGAGCGCACTCGAAGCGATCACGGCCTACCTCGCGGCGTACGACGTCGAGACGCGAGATGTCTACATCCAGGACGTCGAGTTCCCCGAGGAGCTCGTGGTCGTGCTGACCCAACGCGAGATCGCCAACCAGGAGCAGGCGACGCTCGTGGAGCAGCAGCGGGCGCAGATGGCGCGCGTCGAGATGGAGAAGGCGAAGGGCACGGCCGACATGCAGGCCCAGCTGGCCGCATCGGCGGTCGGCATCGGCATCCGCGACAACGAGGCGCAAGCGCGCGAAGCGCAGGCTCGCGGTGAAGCGGCGTACGTGGAACTGACCGGAAGGGCCGAGGCCACGAAGATCGAAGCGATCGGCCTGGCCGAGGGGAAGGCCACCGAAGCCCTGGGTCTGGCCCGCGCCGCCGGCTACGAGGCTCAGACCGAAGCGCTCGGTCAGACCGCGACGGCGCTGGTCGCAGTCGCCAACGCCGTGTCGGAAGGCCACATCACCGTCGTTCCCGAGGTGCTCGTGACCGGTGGCGGCGGAGGTGCGCTCGACGGCCTCGCCGCCACGCTCATGCGCACGCTCGGAACCGGCGACGGCAACGGTCGCAAGGCGATCGACAAGCGCGTCGTCCCGCCCGAGGAGCCGGCATCGGAGCCGATCGAACCGACCCAACCCCACGCGAGCAGCTGACTGTCACGTTTTCTCATCAAACGCGAATACGTACCGGTAAACGGCACTTATTCACATCAAAGCGACGGACTAGCGGAGGACGTCTTTCCAGGGGACGCCTTTGTCGACGCGGGGTTCACCGGGGAGGCCGAGAACGCGTTCGCCGATGATGTTCTTCATCACCTCGTCGGACCCGCCCGCAATGTGCGCGGCGGGGGCGCCGAGGAGGGGCGTGTGCCAGCGGTAGTCGCCGTCGGCGCGGGCGATCGCGCCGGCACCGACGAGATCGATCGCGAGCTCGCCGAGCTCGGTCATCATCTGCCCACCGAAGAGCTTGCCGATCGAGCCCTCGGGGCCGGGGACCTTGCCCTGCGCGGCGGCGGTGAGCGTGCGCATGCCCGCGAACTTGGCGATACGACTCTTGCAGTACAGGCTCGCGAGCCGCTGCCGCACGATCGGGTCGTTGTTCAGGCCGCGGCTGCGCGCGAGGTCGATCAGGTCGTCCACGCTGCCGCGTGCCCCACCCCCTCCGCCCGAGCCGATGGCGACGCGCTCGTTCATGAGGGTGGTGATCGCCACGGTCCAGCCCTCGTGGACGCCGCCGAGCACGTGATCCGCGGGGACGCGAACGTCGTCGAAGAAGACCTCGTTGAATCCCGACCCGCCGTTCATCTGCTTGATCGGCTTGATCGTCACGCCCCGGGCTCGCATGTCGACGATGAACGCGGTGATGCCCTTGTGCTTCTCGGCTTCCGGGTTCGTGCGGCAGACGATCTCACCGAAGTCGGAGTACTGCGCGCCCGAGGTCCACACCTTCTGGCCGTTGACGACCCACTCGTCGCCGTCACGAACCGCGGTGGACGACAACGACGCGACATCGGAACCGGCGCCCGGTTCGCTGAACAGCTGGCTCCAAATCTCCTCACCGCGCAGCAGCTTGGTCAGGTAGCGCTGCTTCTGCTCATCCGTGCCGCACGCGCGCAGGGTCGGCGCGATCATGCCGAGACCGATCACGAAGACCTCGGTCGGCACCGCGAACTTCCCTTCCTCCTGGCCGAAGATGATCTGTTGCATCATGGTGCCGTTGCGGCCGCCGAACTCGGGCTCCCACGTGATGCGCGCGAACCCGGCGTCGAACTTCATCGCCTGCCAGCGCTTGGCGCGCCCGAGGTAGTCGTCGCCGCTCGGCTCGAACGACCCGAGGTTGCCTGGCTCCTCGCTGACGACGGCGGCTGCGTTCGCTTCGAGCCACGTGCGGCATTCCGCGCGCCAGGCCTGGTCTTGCGGTGAGTCGTTGAAGTCCATCGGGGGCACTCCAGCCCGCCGACGGCCGACGGTCAAATCGGCGGCGTTTCCTCGGTGATCGACGGACTCGCGGCCTCTCCCGCGCTCGGGGCCGGGGCCGCGAAGATCTGCGGCGCAGGCCGATCCGGGCTCGACCGACCGAGCGGAGCCCAGAGGCCGAGCAGGAGACCGACGACCAACAGTGCGATCGGCAGGATCGTGAGCACGACGCTGTTGAGCTTGACCACTCCGCCGAACACGAGGTCGATGTCGAGGAAGATGCCGAGGAGGAAGCCGCCGATCAATCCGCGAACCGGGCGTCCCTTCATGACCGGACTCCCTTCGCGCGAACGACGAGCGAAAGGTTCAGCACCGAGATGACCGTGAGCAACAGCGACCCGAGCAAGATCGGGTTCTTCAGCTTCGAGCCCGAGAACCGAATGTCGACGGACCCGGTGCACACCGTCGAGCCGCGTTCTGCGTGATGACCCGACAAGGTGAACTTGGGTCCGGCCAGCACCGACGGAAAGTCATAGTGGTACGTCCCGGAGTTCCGGTAGGTGCTCGATGGGCCGTCCCAACTGCCGTTGGCGACGACGATCTTGCCGAACGGCGGTGGGAACTCGAGCTGCACCTTGCCTTCGATATTGCGTTTGCCGCCGGTTGCCGTGCGGATGGCGCCCTTCCAGTGCACGTCGCCGGTACGCGGGATGACCACCGACGCTTGCTTGCCGTTGTAGGTCTTGCCGTTGATCGTGCCCGTCGCCGAGCACGGTCCCTTGATGGTCGCGTGCGCCGCGGTAGCGCTGAGGATCGGGACGCCGACGACGATCAAACCTGCGATCAGCACCCGGATCAGTCTCATGGTTCCCCCGCCTCGCGAGCGTTGGTCTGAGGGTACGGAAGACCGGTTGTCGGGTCAACGACCCGCGCCGGCGGCCACCGTGCGCCGCCGACCCGGGCTCCCATAGCCTCCGCGGCATGACCGACGCGCCCTTCACCCACCAGGTCGCCGACGATCCGGTCGAGCTCGGATTCGATACTGGTGCCATTGCCGACCTCATCGCCCGCGCGCAGCGCGAGATCGACGAAGGTCACGTTCCCTCGTGCCAGCTCGCGTTCGCGCGCCACGGAAAGCTCGCGCTGTGGGTCACACTCGGCGACGCGGCGCCCGAGTCGCGCTACGTCATCTTCTCGTCGACGAAACCCGTCGTTGCGTCCGCAGTGTGGATCCTCATGGGTGAGGGTGCGATCGACGTCACTCGTCGCGTCGCCGAGATCATTCCCGAGTTCGCGGCGAACGGGAAAGACGTCATCACGATCGAACAGGTGATGTTGCACACGTCGGGTTTCCCGGCCGCACCGTTCGAACCGCTGGAATGGGACGACCGCGAGAAGCGCCTGGCGCGCTTCGCGAGCTGGCGCTGCAACTGGGAGCCCGGCACGCGCTACGAGTACCACGCGACTTCGGCACACTGGGTGCTCGCGGAGTTGATCGAGCGGAGCAGCGGCGCGGACTTCCGTGACTTCGTGCGCAACCGTGTGCTCGAACCGCTCGGACTGGCGGGACTCCAGGTCGGCGTTCCGGTCGGGCAGCAGGGTGACATCAACGATCTCGTGGCCACGGGCTCCCACGCGACGCCCGACGAGCTCGAGGCGGTGCTCGGCATCCGCGAACTACCGGTGACCGAGGTGACGACCGAAGCGCTCCTCCGTTTCAACCAGCCGGCGGTCCGCGCCGTTGGCGTGCCCGGAGCCGGTGGCGTGTCGACTGCGGCTGATATCGCGCTCTATTACCAAGCGCTGATGCACGACCCGGTCGGAATTTGGAAGCCGGAAGTGCTCCTCGGCGCCACGTCGACCGTGCGCAACTCGTTCCCTGACTACATGGGTGTGCCGGCCAACCGGACGCGGGGCCTCATCGTCAAGGGTGACGACGAGCGCGCGCCCGTCCGCGGCATGGGTCGGACGGTTTCGCCGCGTACGTTCGGTCACAACGGCGCCGGTGGCCAGATCGCGTGGGGCGACCCGGAGACGGGTCTCTCGTTCTGCTCCCTCACCAACGGGATCGACGAGCACGAGCTGCGCCAATGGCGCCGCGGCGCCGCGATCTCGAATCGGGCCGGGAACTGCCTGGGTTGACGTTCAGCTTTCCGGCCCCGATCCCGATGAAGGAATGATGAGGCACCGTTCGCTGCTGCTCGTCGCACCGTTGATCGGTGTGTTCCTCGTCTTGACGGCCGGAGCGGCCGGTGGTGTGGGCCGGCTCACGGCGAGCGACCAGTCACCGGCTCCCGGCACCGCCATCGAGGTGACGTCGACGGGATGGTCCGCGGATCAGGACGTGACGATCGGGCTCAGCAGTACCAAGGGCGTGCTCGCGCGCGTCGTCGCGGATGCGACCGGCGTGGTGCACGCTCGCATCACCGTTCCGGCCGATGTGACACTCGACGTCAACGTGCGGTCGGCCACCGGCACCGCGGCATCAGGGGTTCCCCAACAGATCGTGACACCACTCGTGGTTCATCGCGTCGGCCACACGCCCGCGCCGACGCGCCCGTGGGGATGGATCATCGCGCTCGGCGGGATCGCGGGCGCGCTGTTGATCTCCAGCCTCACAACGCGCAAGCCCGTCACCCGCCTCGCGGCGAGCTGACCGGGCTCAGCCGAGCGGCGACCAGCGCGCGCTGCGCAAGAGACGGCTTTCCCAGTCGTCACGTACCTCGAGCGCGTCGTGCATCCAGGTGCCGGGACCCTTCACGTGCGCGGGAAGCTCCCGGGTGAAGAGCGCGGGCAGCCGTTCCGGAAAGTCGACCCGCTGCCACAACACGACCTCCCGCCGGCGCACGGCGCCGAGCGCGGCTTGGAACACGCCGAGCAATGTCAAGAGCGACCGTTCCGTTCGCGCTTCCAAGCTCGGTGCGTAGTGCGTTCGGGCCTTTTCGAGATAGCGATCGAGCGACGCCTCGTGCGGCCACGCACTGTCCTCCATGTAGAGCACCGCGTCGTGCTCGCGCCCGTCGGTCGGGACGGTCGTGAGATCGAGGTCGGCCATCGGTGACCAGTCGACCGGGAGCAGCAATTTGCCGCTCACCTCGTGACGGAGGAGATCGAGATCGGCTGCCCAACTCCGGAGGTCGCCGCGTTGGACGCGCGTCGCGAGCCGCTCGTACGCGGCACCGTCGCGCAAACCCGTGATCGTGACCGTGTGGTACGCCCGACCGGTTCCGTGCGCGAGCCGGAGGAAGTAGAGGAGGCGGGCGTCGTCGTCGGATGCGACCTTCGGCATCCAGCCGTCACGGAACGCGCCTTCGAACTCGTCCTCGTGTTTGCCGGCGACGGCGTGGACCTCGTGCAGGAGCAGCATGGAGCCTCTTCGTTCTGAGTGATGTGACGCGAGATACGCGCCGACTAGATGCCGAGTCGCTCGATGATGTAGTCGATCGCGCGTGTGTGCAAATCGACGTCGTCGGGCTCGATCGCCGGGAAGAGCGCGATCCGAAGCTGATTACGGCCCAGCTTTCGGTACGGTTCGACGTCGACCACGCCGTTGGCCCGCAGCGCACGGGCCACTGCCGACGCGTCAACCGCGTCGTCGAAGTCGATGGTCGCGGTCACGCGGCTCCGGGAACCGGGGTCGGTCACGAAGGGTGTCGCGTGCGGACTCGAATCCGCCCAGCCATAGAGCGTGCCCGCCGACGCGTCGCAGCGGCCGGCCGAGAACTCCATCCCGCCGTTCGCGAGCATCCATTGGAGTTGCTGGTCGAGGAGGAAGAGGGTCGCGAGTGCGGGCGTGTTGTAGGTCTGTTCGAGGCGCGAGTTCTCGAGGGCGATCGTGAGGTCGAGGGTCGGCGGCATCCAGCGGCCGCTCGCGTGCAGCTCCTCGATCCGCTCGATCGCGCGCGGTGAGCAACACGCGAGCCAGAGGCCGCCGTCGCTCGCGAAGCATTTCTGGGGAGCGAAGTAGTAGACGTCGAACGCTTCGGGATCGACCCGCATACCGCCTGCGGCCGACGTTCCGTCGACCACGACGAGCGCGTCGGAGCCGGCCGGGCGGTGCACGGGAACGAGCACGCCCGTCGACGTCTCGTTGTGGGGGTACGCGTACACGTCACCTTCGACGCCATCGGGAAGCTGCGGCTTCTGACCCGGCTCGGTCTCGCACACCTGCGGCTCGTCGAGATGCGGCGCCGCGCGTGCGGCGGCGGCGAACTTCGACGAGAACTCGCCGATCACGAGGTGGGTGCTGCGCTGCGCGATCAGGCCGAAGACCGCCGCGTCCCAGAACGATGTCGCACCACCGTTGCCGATGAGCACCTCGTAGCCGTCGGGGAGCGAGAACAGATCGGCGAGGCCGCCGCGGATCCGTCCGACGACGGTGCGCACGCCTTCTTTGCGATGACTCGTACCGAGAAACGCGGGCGCGGCATCGGAGAGTGCGGCCACCGCTTGGTCGCGAACCTTCGACGGCCCGGACCCGAATCGCCCGTCGCGCGGTCGGAGGTGGGCAGGAAGCTCGATGGGGAGGGCGCTCACCGGATCACGATAGCGACGCGCGCCACGGACCGAGCTCGAGATTCGGGTAGCGGGCCGCGGTCGCGTCGAGCAGCTCCGCGCTCCAGATCGGATGACCCGGTGGCGGGAATCCGAACAGCTCGAGCTCGCGCGGCGTGCAGCGCTCGGCGAACGCGACCCAGCCGGGCGACGTCGATCGGGACTGCGGTCCGTCGTATCCGATCCAGTCGTAGTTCGCGATCTTGAACGCCACCGCGAGGATGTAACGCGCGCCACCGGGGGCGGTGATGTCGACACCGCGGTGGAACACGTCGTTGCGGTAGGCAAGGAGCGAGCCGCGCACGCCGGCCGCGGGTCGTTCCGCCGCGTACAACGCCGGGTCTTGCTTGGGCATGATCAGCGGCGCGCCGGTATCTCGGCCGTCGGCGTCGCGGCGCGACACGAGGTGGGTCGGCGCGGTGCCTTCGTCCACGTCGGAGAGATAGAGAAAGGTCTCGATGTGCCACCAGGGGGGCCGGCTCGGCGCGGGAAGCCACGAGTGGTTCCGATCGGTGTGCATGGGTTGTTCGTAGTTCGTCTCACCGGTGAACTTCGCGGCGGTGTGCGCCTGGTAGACCCTGATGTCGGTCGTGGCGAGCGCGCGTTCGGCGAAGTCGACGATCGCCGGGTGCACGCACAGCCGGTTGAGCGCTCCTGTTCCCGGGAACGGAAACCTCCCATTCCACACGTGCTGTTCGGGACGAAAGCCGGGCCCTCGCTCGGGCCATACGAATCCTTCCCGTGACGGCGGGGGACGACCCAGCCAACGCTCGTGCTCGGCCTCGGGGTCGGCGTGGTACTCGGCCGCGGTCGGAAAGATCTGACGAAGGTCGCCGACCGCGGCATCGATCTCGTCGGTCGGTACGAGTCCTTCGATCAGCACCCATCCTTCGTCGCGCCACGTCGCAACGTCGTCGTCGGGAGCTACGTCCGCGTGCATCGGCTCAAGATAGCGAGAGCAGCTCGTCGAACCCTTCCCGGATGCACTCGACCAACACGTCGGCGTCGGGAATCGCGGTGGTGTCGGTGACGAGGCCGATGCAACACGTATCGATGTGTGAGATGAGGGAGACGTTCACGGCCGCGCCGGCCGGCGGGGCGAAGGCGTAGAGGCGATCGACGCGCGCGCCACCGGCGAACACCGGCACCGGCGCGCCCGGAACGTTCGTGGCGACGAAATCGCAGCACTTCAGCATCCCGCCGAAGAGCGCGGTCGTGGTGGTCGTGGGCAGGCGGTTCAGCACACCCGCGAGCGGACCGGTCAGTTGCAGGAACGGCTCGGCTCGCTGTTGGTGCACGAGTGCGCGAATGGCCTGCACGCGCTCGCGCGGATCGGCAATCGTGATGGGTACCGCGAAGCGGGCCGGCGCGAAGTGGTTGCCGGCCGCGTCGTCGCCCTCACGCCGGAGATTGATCGGCAGCGTCATACGCAACGCGTCCGGACAATCGCCGTGGCGCTCGTGATAGCGGTTCAACCCGCCCACGACCGAGGCGACGAACACGTCGTTGACGCTGCCTTCGGTCGCCTTGCCCGCGCGCTTGATGTCGTCGAGGGAGAGATCGAAGAGATCGAGCCGGCGGCCGAGCCCGCGGGAGCGCATGACCGGTGACATCGGCACCGTCGCCGGCGCGAGCGCGCGGCCGATCGACGCCGCCGTGCGCGCGAGCCCGAGTCCGGTACCGATCGGATCGCGCAGCAGCGCCGACACCGCGTCGCGAGTCGTGCCCGGGATCCGGCGCGTGACGCCGAGCATCCGGCGCGAGGAGTGCACGAGCGAGTCGCGAATCAAGCCGAGCGCATCCATCGGCTCCGGGGCCGGGCTCGCGGGAGTGTCGCCGAGCGGTTCGGCCGCGTCGGCCGTGAGGTCGACGAGTTGGGCGAGCAAGGCCATGCCGCCGACGCCATCGGTCACGGAGTGGTGCACCTTCATCGCAAAGGCCGCGCGTTCGGCTCCGTCCGCCCCGGTCAGGCCTTCGATGAGCGTGAACTCCCACAGCGGACGGGCGCGATCGAAGCCCGCGGTCGCGATGGGTTGCAAGACGTCGAGGAGCGTGCGCTCGGTTCCCGGTTCGGGCAGGCGCATCCGCCGCAGATGGAAGTCGAGGTCGAAGGTCTCCTCGACCGACCAGCGCGGAGGACCGAGCCGGAACGGCGGCGACAGCACGCGTTGCCGCAGCCGGGGAATCACGCAGGTCGCCCGGTTGATGCGGTCGCGCAACCGGTTGAAGTCGGGAACGCCGTCGAAGATCGCCACCGCGACGATGGTCGACCGCAGGATCGGATCCTTCTCCACGTGCCACATGAGCGCGTCTTCGTCGCTCATATGAGTGGTGAACCGAGGACCGTCCGACATGCGAGAACGCTACAGGCGTCCCGCTCGCTTGCGATAGGGCACGCGGCCGTGAGCGAAGTACCTTCGCTCCGTGCGCAGCCGGTACGTGGTGGCGAAGGGCGTCCGGCTCTGGTGCCTCGAGGCGGGCCCTCCCGATGGGCCGCTCGTGCTCCTGATGCACGGCTTTCCCGAGATCGCGTATTCGTGGCGGAACCAGATCGGGCCGCTGGGCGCGGCCGGTTACCACGTGATCGCGCCCGACATGCCCGGATACGGCAACTCCGACAAGCCCGATGTGATCTACGACTGCGAATGGATCAACGCGACGCTGATGGGCCTCGTCGACGCGCTGGGTCACGGACGAGTTGTAATCGCGGGCCACGACTGGGGCGGTCTGCTCGTGTGGATCATGGCCCGCCAGTACCCGGAGCGCGTCGCCGGCGTGATCGGAGTGAACACACCCGATCTCCCGCGCCCGCCGCTGCCTCCCCTGCAGCTGCTGCGGAGCCGGGCGGCCGAACGGCCGTACTACCTCGAGCAGTTCCAGGACCGCGGCGTGGCCGAGTGGGTGTTCTCGTGGGGCGGTCGCGGGGGCGACGACTTCGTCGACATGACGTTCGGCGGGCCGGAGACGGTGGTGTCCGATGCGTTCCCACCCCAAGTGCTCGACGTGTACAAGCGCGCGTTCCGGGCGGCGGGGTCACTCACGCCGCCGCTCGAGTACTACCGCAACATGGATCGAAATTGGGAGCTCACCGCGCCGATCGCGGATCGAACGATCGAGGTGCCGTGCCTCATGATCTGCGCCGAAGGCGATCGCGTGCTGAAGCCCGAGATGGCGAACGGCATGGAAGCGCGCGTACCGAACCTCGAGAAGGTCGTCATCGCCAACTGCGGGCACTGGACGCAACAGGAACGGCCGCGCGAGACCACCGCCGCGATACTCGCGTACCTCCAACGCCTCGACGCTTGGTGACCGTTACGATCCCCGGCGATGAGTGAAGACCCGGTCGAGACGTTCGGCGCGCTGTTCGAGCGTGACGGTGATCGCTACATCCCGACCCAGCTCACCCGCGGGCCGTGGGATCCACGTGCGATGCACGGCGGGGCGCCCGCAGCGTTGTTCGCGCACGTGTGCGAGACGCACGATCCCGGAACGGCCGACTTCGTCGCGCGACTCACGGTCGAGCTCCTGCGGCCGGTGCCGCTCGTACCGTTGACGCTGCGGGCGCGGACGATCCGGCCCGGGCGAAAGGTGCAGTGGCTCGAAGCCGCGTTGGTCGACGGCGACGAACGCCAAGTGGCGCGCGCGACGGTCTTGCGCCTGCGCACCGCGGAGGTCGACACGAGTGGCTCGGTCGGGATCGTCGCCGACACGCCTCCACCGGTCGAAGCGGGTGGTGATCCGCCGCCGTTCTTCGGTGCGGGTGATGTCGGTTACTGGAGCGCGAACGACGTACGCATCGTGCGGGGCGACTGGACGGAACCCGGACCGGGAGTCGCGTGGTTTCGCCTCCGCTGCCCGGTGGTCGCCGGCGAAGAGCTGTCGGCGTGCTCGCGGGTCGCCGCCGCGGCCGACTTCGGCAGCGGCGTGGGGAATCCGTTGCGCTACTCGCAGGCTTCGGGAATCAACGCCGACGTCACGATCTCGTTGCACCGGCACCCGGTCGGCGAGTGGATCTGCCTCGAGTCGGGCGCGTGGGTGAATCCGCACGGCGTCGGCCTCGCCTCGACGCGACTCCACGACGAACGGGGACCGATCGGCCAAGCCGCGCAGTCGCTGCTCGTCGAACCGATCGACGAACGCCCGAGCCCGGGCACGCTCGCGGCGATTCGCCTGGCCCGCGAGGAACGCCGGCAGGCTCGCGATCAGTAGTCGTCGTCGTCGACGGGATTGCGATCGACGTCGGCGGCGAGGAGCTCGAACTCGCCGTTGCGGAACGTGAGCATCGCGGGACGACCGGCGAGCGGCGGCCGGAGATCCCCGCGGCTCCTGTCGACGCGAACCGAGATGGTTCGCCGCCCGGCCGCGGTGAGCATGGTGACGCGATCCGACGTGTTCCACTTGAACGCCGACGGCGGCAGTGTGAGCGACTGATACGTCGAGAACTTCTGCTGCTTGCCGGCGCGGCGTTGGAGCGACTGCTCGACCCGCTCGGTTATGGGCTTGGCGAACCCGTCGGGGAGCTTGCCGCGGGTGAGCTCTTCCTTCACGATCTCGCGCAAGGGCGCGCCTTCGAATGCGCTCTGCCGGAGCGCGGAGGCGCGCGCGGCGTTGCTCACGCGGTTCACGCGCTCGAGCGTCGCCATGAGCATCTTGTGCTGCTCGGCGTCGGGGAGGAGTTCGACCTCGTCGACGGTTGCCATCGGGGCGGCATGGTATCGAGAGGGCGACCGCTACCGTCGTGAAAATGGCCACGGAAACCTGGGAATTCGACGAATCCGGTCACGCGGGTCCTGAGCATCTCGACGCCGGCTATGTCGCCGGATACGACCGCAAGGCGGGTACGGATCCTTCCGAAGACGTGCAGGCGCTGCGCGATGCGGGCGTGAACGACGCGAGCCTCGTCGTCGATCTCGGCGCGGGTACCGGAGTATTCGCCGCCGCGATCGCGCCCCGGTGCGATCAGGTGGTCGCCGTCGACGTATCAGTTCCGATGCTCGACGCGACTCGTGAGCGGTGCCGCCGGCTCGGGTTGCGCAACGTGCGGTGTATCGAGGCGGGCTTTCTCTCCTACGAGCACGAAGGCGCTCCGGCCGAAGCCGTGTACTCGCGCAACGCGTTGCACCATCTTCCGGATTTCTGGAAGGCGGTCGCGCTCGAACGGATCGCGCGGTTCCTCGCGCCCGGTGGTGTCCTGCGGTTGCGCGACCTCGTGTATTCGTTCGAACCGGCCGAGGCCGCGGTCGCGCTCGAGCGCTGGTTCTCGGGCGCGAGTGCCACGAGTGAGGTCGGGTGGACGCGCGCCGAGCTCGAGGAGCACGTGCGCACGGAGTACAGCCCGTTCTCGTGGGTCTTGGAACCGATGCTCGAACGCTGCGGCTTCGAGATCCGGGCCGCCGAGTACGCGCCGTCGCAGACCTACGCCGCGTACACCTGCGTCCGGACCTGATCGCTATCGCGGACAGCTACTATCCGTGTTATGAAGCTGTCCGACGGCGTCGAATGGGGCGTGCACGTGTGCACGCTGCTCGCGATCCTGCCGCCCGATTCGGCGCTGCCGGCCGCCCGACTCGCCGAGTACCACGCCGTCCCGGCCGCGTATCTGGCGAAGCAGCTCCAGGCCCTCGCGGGCGCGGGAGTGCTCGAAACGGTGAAGGGCCCTCGGGGCGGCTACCGGCTCGCCCGCCCACCCTCGGAGATCACGGTGCTCGACGTCGTCGAAGCCATCGACGGCGAGGAGCCCGCATTTCGCTGCACGGAGATCCGGCGCCGGGGCCCGGCGGCCGTGCCCGCGCGCGAATACAAGCTCCCGTGCGGCATTCACCGCGCGTTCACCCGCGCCGACGAAGCGTGGCGCAAGGAGTTGGCGGACACGACGATCGCGAGCCTCGTGATCGGCGTGGTGCAGGAAGCTCCGCGAATCGCGGTGGAGAAGGCAACCCGCTGGCTCGCGGAGTTCATTCACGAACCGGCGTGAATATCGGGCCTGTGCGCCGCGATTTTCACGCCGGTTGGTGACTACTTGCCCGCGCGGGGGCGCTTGCCGTGGTTGGCCTTGTTGCGTCGGGCCTTGAGCTTGCGCTTCTTGGTTTTCTTGCTCATCGGGAGCACGCTAGTTGATCGGTAGCCTGCGCCCCGATGGAGAACCTCGGGCTCGTCGGATTCACGGGGGCCGGCGCCAACCGCTTGTTCAGCGCTCTCACCGGGCTCGCGGCGCCGAGCGAGTACGAGGCCGCGGTCGCGATCGCAACGGTTCCCGACGAGCGGCTGACCCGCCTGGCCGAGATGTCGAGGTCGAAGAACGTCGTGGCGGCGGGCTTCGAGCTCGTCCATCTCGCGCTTCCGCCCGGGCTCAAACCGGGCGAGGGACTGGGCGCGAAGGTGCTCGGCGCGGTGCGCAACTGCGACGCCATCCTCGTCGTGCTGCGCGCGTTCGACGACGGTGGGGTCGAGTCGGACGCGGCCGGTGATCTCGAAGCGCTCGAGCTCGAGTTCGTCATGGCCGACCTCGAAAGCGTTGAGCAGCGGCTCAACCGCCAGCGCCGCGCTGCGAAGAGCGGTGACAAGGAGATTGCGGCCGAGGTCGGCGCGCTCGAACGGGCGCACGCGGCGCTCTCCGACGGCACGCCGCTCGCGCGCGCGGCACTCGAGCCCGGTGACCTCGCGAAGCTTGCCCCGGTGTTCTGTCTCACGACGAAGCCGACGCTGGTCGTGTTGAACGCGGGGGAGAAGGTCGACGACGAGGCGGCGGCCACGATCGACGGTGCGATCGCCGTACCGATCGACATCGAAGCCGAGATTGCCGCCTGCGCGCCTGAGGATCGCGCCGACATGCGCGAGATGTACGGCGTCACCGAGTCGGCGCTCGCGACTGTCGCGCAGGCCGCCTACCACCTGCTGGGCCGGCGTACCTTCCTCACGACCGGCGAGGACGAGTCGCGCGCCTGGACCTTCCGCGCCGGCGCCAAGGCGCCCGAGTGCGCGGGCGTGATCCACAGCGACCTCCAACGCGGGTTCATCCGGGCCGAAGTGATCGACTGGCGCGACCTGCTCGAGATCGGCTCCTGGTCGAAGGCGCGCGACGTGGGCAAGCTGCGCGTCGAGGGTAAGGAATACGAAGTGCAAGACGGCGACGTGCTCGAGATTCGCTTCAACGTCTGACCGTCTCCCACCACCATGCCCTGGCTCGTACGCGGTGACGATGTGTTGGCAGCGGCGGAGGTCGCCGTCACCCGCAAGGTGCGCCGGCGGGGTCTCCTCGGCCGCGACCACGTCGAGGGCGTGCTCGTGCTGCGCCCGTGTCGGCAGGTCCACACCTTCGGGATGCGATTCCCGATCGACGTCGCGTTCTGTGATCGGTACGGCTTCGTGCTGCACATCTCCGAGCTCCGGCCCGGTCGTATCTCGCGCTTCGTGCTCCATTCGTATTTCGCGATCGAAGCCACGGTGGGCTCGTTCGACCGGTGGCAGCTCAAGCTCGGCGACGTCGTCGAGGTAAAGGGCTAGGTCTTCCAGTTCACGAGTTGAGGTTGCAGGTCCGCCAGACGGCGGCCACGGCGATGGACCCTTTGGTTCCTACCAAAGAGCCGAAGGAGTCCATCACCGTGACCCCAGACGAGATCATCTACCACCGGCGCGTCCGTGTCATTGAACATGCCGCCAAACGACCGTGTCGGAGGCGTGTCGAGTGTTCGGCGTGAGCCGGACAACGTTCTATCGGTGGCAAGGTCGAGTCGCCGCGTACGGGCTCGACGCGTTGATGCCCAAGGGTCGTCGGGTACCGGCGATGCCGAACGCAACGCCGAGCTGGGTCGTGGAGGAACTGCTGGCCGAAGCGGTCGTGCGCCCGACGCTCGGAGCGCGCCGCTATGCCGAAGCGCTCGAGGGTTTGCGGGTTCCAACTCTCCGCCAGCGGTGTGCAGAAGATCTTGAACCGCCATCAGCTCGGCCGGCGTCGCCAACGCGTCGCCGCGCTCGCGCAGCTCACCGCCGCGACGACCGGACTCGTGACCCAGGATGCGGTCGAGGGACCGTTCGGGTTCTGTCACTTTGCCGCCCGGCCTGGTGACCTGGTCGCCCTTGGACAGCTTCTTCATCGGCAAACTCAAAGGCGTCGGTCCGGTCTGGCAGCTCACCGCGGTCGACACCGCGACCCGCCTCGCGATCTGCGAAGTGTTCATCGGTCCATCCAACGCCGAGATCGCCCGACAGTTCATCGGCCGGGTGATCCGCAAACTCCGCCGGCTCGATGTGCACGTCACCGGCGTGTTGACCGACAACGGACCCGAGTTCAAAGGCGCCACGTTCCGCGACCATCTCGCCAGCCTCGAGATCACGCACCATCGGACACCGCCCCGATCGCCGAACTACAACGCGGTCTGCGAACGCTTCCAAGGCACCGTCCTGCAAGAGTGCTGGCGGCCCGCGTTCCACCGACGGCGCTTCGACCGGCTCACCCAACTCCGCGCCGAGCTCGACAGCTGGCTCGTGACCTACAACACCCGCCGCAAGAATCACAGCGACTTCATGCGCGGCCGAACCCCACGCCAAGTCCTCGACAGCCACCGCAAGAACCGAGCAGCATGACCACCACCAACAGGGTCCAACTGTCACCTCGACCCGTGTTCCGGAAGGGCTAGGTAACACACCTAGAGCAGGTCGTAGTCCGCGGGATCGGGAGCGCGCGTCTGCTCCCAGAACTCGAGCAGCGTGCCCGGCCAGTTCTGCGTGACGCGGCCGTCGGCGTTCTTGTACCAGCTGTTGACCGCCGACGCGCCCCACGCCATCCGCGCGTTGTCCGCGTCGATCCGCGCGTTGTACGCCTCGTACGCATCGACGCGCGTATCGAGCGCGCGCTTGCGCTCCGAGAGCAGGAGACGAATACACTCCGCGATGTAGCCGACGGTGCACTCCGAGAAGAAGATGATGCTCCCATTGGCGACGAGATTCGTGTTGGGGCCGTAGAGGCAGAAGAAGTTGGGAAAGCCGGGCACGGTGATGCCGAGGTGCGCGCGGGCGTCACCGTCCCAGTGGTCGTGGAGATCGCGGCCGTCACGTCCGATGACGCGCATCGGAGTGAGAAACCGCGACGCCTGGAAACCGGTGGCGTAGACGATCACGTCGACCGGGTGATGGCGACCGTCGGCGGTTGTCACGCCATCGGGGGTGATGGCTTCGATCGTCTCGGTCACGAGGTGCACGTTGTCTCGCTTCAGGGTGCGTGCCCACATGCCGTTGTCGAGGAGCATCCGCTTCGCCAGCGGCGGGTACTCGGGGATCACGTGCGCGCGGAGCTCGGGTGCGTCGGCGAACTCCGACTCGAGATAGAGCGTGAGCAGCACGCGCAGCTCGTGGTTGCGCGCGCTGACCGAGCCGCCATCACGTGGCCAGTCGGGATCGACGCGCGCCGTCTGCAGCAATCCTTCGGCGAGGCGCCAGAAGAGCCAGAGCCGGTACCACGGGCCGTAGCCGGGAACTGTCCGGAACAGCCGCTTCATCGGGTCGGTCATGTCGTTCGTGTACTGGGGCGTCGGGATGAACCAGTTGGGCGTGCGCTGGAACACGGTGAGATCGGCCGCTTCCTCGGCGACCTTCGGGATGAGCTGGAAGCCGCTCGCACCGGTTCCGATCACCGCGACGCGCTTGCCGCGCAGGTTCACGGAATGGTCCCATTCGGCGGAATGGAATGACGGTCCGGCGAACGACTCCCGACCCGCGATCGGGGGCAGGCTCGGCCGGTTGAGCTGGCCCACCGCGCTCACGAGCGCGTTGGCCTCGAGCGTCTCTTCGCCGCCGTCGGGACTGCGGATCGTGAGCTTCCACGTCGCGGTGTCTTCGCAGAACTCCGCGCTGAGCACCTCGGTGCCGAAGCGGATGTGCGAACGCAGGTCGAGGTCGTCGGTGCAGCTCCGGAAGTAGTCGAGCAGCACGTCTTGGGTGCTGAACTGTTGGGGCCAGTCGTCGCGTTGCGCGAACGAGTAGCTGTAGAGGTGGTTGGGCACGTCGACCCGGCAACCCGGGTAGCGGTTCTCCCACCAGGTTCCGCCGACATCGTCGTTCTTCTCGAAGATCTCGACCGAGATGCCGGCCTGGCGGAGCCGGTACGCGGCGGCGAGGCCGGACATGCCGGCGCCGACGACGGCGACGCGGAACGGCCGGTCGGGATCGAGGTCGTCCTTCCGCCAACTCGGCGCGCGGAGATCCTCGCCCGGCAGCGCGAGCTCTTCGAGCAGCAAGCTGAAGTAGGTGTCCGAGAACGGCTCGCCGAGCGCGAACTCCATGATCGCTCGGAGGGCATCCCGGTCGGAAGTGGTCTCGGCGCCGATCTCGCCGTCGCGCAGGCGCCGCAGTGTCTCGGCCGCGAGCTGTCGCGCGGCCAGCCGCTGCTCACGCGAATAGCCGCCCGTCGGCTCCCGCACGCGTTCCGGATCGGGACGCAGGTCGTCGCGGAGCAACCCCAGATCGCCGGTCGCCTGCGCGAGCGCCGCGAGCAGCGCGGGAGGAGAAGCCGCCAGCACCATCGCCTCGATCGCGGCGTCGTCAGTGTCGGCGAGAAGCTCTTCGGGCGCCACGCTCACGAGTCGGATACTAAAGAGCGACGGAGCAGCCGCGTCCGGACGGCACAATGGGAGCCGTGAGCCGCTTCTACGTGACGACGCCCATCTACTACGTGAACGACGTGCCCCATATCGGGCACGCCTACACGACGGTCGCGGGCGATGTGCTCACCCGGTGGCACCGCCTGCTCGGTGACGAGGTGTTCTTCCTCACCGGCACCGACGAGCACGGTCTGAAAATCCAGCGGGCCGCCGAGGAGAAGGGGCTCGAGCCCGCGCAGCTCGTGGCCTCCGTGGCGGGCGTGTTCCGCGAGGAGTGGAACGTGCTGGACATCGCCTACGACGACTTCATCCGCACCACCGAACCCCGTCACCACAAGGCGGTGCAGGAGTTCCTCCAGCTCATCTACGACGCGGGCGACATCGAGCTCGGCCTCTACGAGGGTCTCTATTGCGTCTCGTGCGAGCTCTACTACTCCGAAGAGGAGTTGGTCGACGGAAACTGCCCGATCCACGACCGGCCCGTGGAGCACGTGACCGAGCAGAATTACTTCTTCAAGCTGTCGCGTTACGGCGACCGCCTGCTCGAGTACTACACCGAGCATCCGGAGGCGGTGCAGCCCGAATCGCGCCGTAACGAGGTGCTCGGGCTCATCCGCAGTGGGCTCCAGGACTTCTCGATGAGCCGCACGTCGATCACGTGGGGCGTGCCGCTGCCGTGGGATGCGAAGCACGTCGCGTACGTGTGGGCCGACGCCTTGTTCAACTACTGCACCGCGGTCGGGTTCGGCGAAGACGGCGAGCGATTCGCGAAGTGGTGGCCGGTCGATTACCACCTGATCGGCAAGGACATCCTGCGCCAGCACGCCGTGTACTGGCCCGCGATGCTGATGTCGGCCGGGCTGGAGCCGCCGAGGTGCGTGTTCGCGCACGGTTGGCTGCTCGTGAGCGGCGAGAAGATGGCCAAGACGAAGGCCAACCAGGTCGCGCCGGCCGATCTCGTCGCCGACTTCGGCGTCGACGGCTTCCGGTACCACTTCATGACCGATCAGCGCTTCGGGCCCGACGGCGACTTCTCGTACGAAGGGATGGTGCAGCGCTACAACGCGGATCTCGCCAACAACTTCGGCAACCTCGCGAACCGCGTGCTGAACATGGCCGTGAATTACTGCGGGGGCGTCGTGCCCGAGACGCGTGAGAACGGTCCGCTGGCCGGGGCCGCGGCGGTCGCGTACACCGACTGTGCGGCGGCGATGGAACGGCTCGACTTCTCGTCGGGTTTCGGCGCGGTCTGGGATCTCATCCGCGCGGCCAACGCCTTCATCGAGGACCGGGCGCCCTGGGCCCTCAACAAAGCCGGTGACGCCGAGGCGGTCGCGGGCGTGATCGGTGACTGCCTCGAGACGCTGCGGATCGTCGCGTTGCTCGCGTCGCCCGTCATCCCACGCGCGTCGGCCGAGCTCTGGCGCCGTCTCGGCCTGTCCGGACGGCCCGAAGAGCAACGCGTGCCGGCCGCGGCCGCGTGGGGACAGTTGCCCGCCGGCTCGAAGTTGGAGAAAGGTGACCCGCTGTTCCCGCGCAAGGAGACCGAGTGACAGCGGATCCCACCTGGGTCGACGCGCATTGCCATCTTCAGCTCGAGATCGGCGAGGCGCGGTTCTCGCCCGACGACGCCGACGCCCAGGTGACGCGCGCGCGTGACGCGGGCGTCGAATGGATGGTGTGCGTCGGTACCGGGCTCGAGACGTCGACGCAGGCGGTCGACCTCGCGTCGCGCTACGACGACGTGTACGCCACGGTCGGCCTGCACCCGCACGACGCGAAGGAGCTCGACGACGAATGGCGCGGCCTGACCGCGTTGGCGGTTGCCGACCGGTGCGTGGCGATCGGCGAAGCCGGCTTCGATCTTCACTACGAGCACTCGCCGCGCGAGCAACAGGAAGAGGCGTTCCGGCGCCAGATCCGTCTCGCCCACGAAGTCGACCGCCCGTTGATGATCCATTCGCGCAACGCCTGGGACGACACGTTTCGCGTCCTCGACAGCGAAGGTGTTCCCGCGCGCACGATCTTCCATTGCTTCACGGGCGGTCCCGACGAGGCGCGGGCCGCGCTCGACCGCGACTGCTACCTGTCGTTCAGCGGCATCGTGTCGTTCAAATCGGCCGAAGACGTGCGCGCCGCGGCCGCGCTGGCGCCGCCCGAGCGGGTGCTGGTCGAGACCGACAGCCCGTACCTCGCGCCGGTCCCGCATCGCGGCAAGCCCAACGAGCCCGCCTACGTGTCGATCGTCGGCGCCGCGCTCGCCGCCGCCCGCCGCGTCGAGGTGCGCGAGATCGCCGACCTGACGCGCGCCAACGCGGCGCGGGTGTTCGGCGTGGAGCGGTGACGCCGACCCAGATCCAGGCGCTGCTGAAGGAGCACGGGCTGCGGCCGAGCAAGGCGCTCGGTCAGCACTTTCTCGCCGACGCGAACATGGCCGCGCACATCGTGCGCCTCGCGGGCGTCAAGCCCGGTGACCGGGTGGTCGAGGTGGGGCCCGGTCTCGGTTCGCTGACGTTGGCGTTGTGCGCAGCCGGTGCGTCGGTGCGCGCAGTGGAGCTCGACCGCCGCCTGGCCGGCGTGCTCGCGACCGTCGTCGAGGGCAAGCCGGTCGAGATCATCCAGGCCGACGCGCTCACCGTCGACTGGGCGGAGCTGTTCGCCGACGGCGACCACTGGATCATGGTCTCGAACCTTCCCTACAACGTCGCGACGCCCGTGCTCATGGGCGCGCTCGAGCGTGCGCCGATGATCGACCGGTTTCTCGTGATGGTGCAGCGCGAGGTCGGCGAGCGGCTCGCGGCCGTACCCGGCACCAAGGCGTACGGCGCCGTGTCGGTGAAGGTCGCGTACTACGCGCGTGCCGAGCTCGTCGGCGCGGTGCCGGCGAGCGTGTTCGTTCCCCAGCCGAAGGTCCTGAGCGCGCTAGTGCGGCTGGACCGTCGAGCCGACGCCGCGATCGCGGTGGCCGATCCCGAGCGCATGTTCGAGCTCGTGCGCGCGGGATTCTCCACTCGGCGCAAGATGCTGCGCCGCGTGCTGAGTGCCGAGCTCGGTCCCGATGCCGAAGCCACCCTGCGGATGGCGGGCATCGATCCCGCAGCGCGCGCCGAGACGCTCGAGCTGCCCCAGTGGTCGGCGTTGGCGTTGACGGTCGCGACCGGCGCCGCGCCGGAATGCCGCCTCGACGCGTACGCGAAGCTCACGCTCTCGTTGCGCGTCGTCGGTACGCGTCCCGACGGGTACCACGAGCTCGACGCGCTCGTCGTCGCGGTGAGCGAGCCCCACGACGAGGTCATTCTCCGGCCCGCGCTCGCTCCGTCGCTACTGGTAACGGGCTCGCACGGCGCGGGCGTGCCCGGCGGTGACGCGAACCTCGCGATGCGCGCCGCGCTCGGTCTCGGAGCGACGCTCGACATCGAGCTGCGCAAGGGAATCGCGATGGGCGCGGGCCTCGGCGGCGGTTCGGTCGACGCCGCGGCGGTGCTGATCGGCGCACCGCGGTTGGCGGGGATCGAAGTGGATCCCGACGATCTCCTGCGCTTCGGGGTGTCGTTGGGAGCCGACGTGCCGTTCGGTCTCGGTGCCGACGGACCGATGCGCGTCCGCGGCATCGGCGACGAGCTGGAGCGGGTGACGCTGCCGTCGTTCTCGGTTGTCATCGCGACGCCACCGTTCGCCTGTTCGACCGCAGACGTGTACCGCGCGTGGGACACGCTCGGTGGCCCCGTCGGAGAGACGGTGAACATCGAAGGCCTCCCGCCGCTGCGCAACGATCTCGAGCGCGCCGCGCACGCAGTCGAACCGCGCCTGGCCGCGTTCAAGGTTCTCGTCGAACACGCCGCCGGCACCCCGGCGCTGCTCGCCGGGAGTGGTTCTTCGTACGCCCTGCTCTTTCCGACCGACTCGGAAGCGGAGGCGGCGCGAGTGCGCATCAGCGAAGTGGTGGAAGGTCAGATCGTGGTCGGACGCACGATCGACGCCTGCGTGCGGATCGTTTCCTGACCGATCGGCCCGAAGGCCGGGTGATGGGACTACTTGCCCTGCTGGCGGCGCGCCCAGCGCGTCTTCTTCAGAAGCTTCTTGTGCTTCTTCTTGCGCATGCGCTTGCGGCGCTTCTTGATCAGGGATCCCATGGCGGATGGGCACGCTAGCAGGAAGGCGCCGGCACGGGCGCAGCGGTAGTGGTCCCGTCTGACCGCTTGCGGTTACCTGTTCCTGCGACTGAGCCGCCCGCCGAGCGCCATGACCAGTCCCGCGGTCATAGCTCCAGCGAACACCCACATGACGCGGAACGCTACACGCGTCGTCCGATTCGTTCCCGAACCCGGACCACTACCGGCGCCGCGGCCGTGGGTCAGTTCGAAATCAGTTGATGGCCGCGCGGCGTCGAGGTTCGACGCGATCTCTTACCAAGATGACGCCGAGCAGGTCCGTAGCGCCGCCACCGACGAGTGCCGCCACTGCCGGAACGTGATTCGGTCTCGATCCGGTGACGACGGTCACGTACCCGGACGGGCAGTTCCCGACGAGCACTGGGCAAATGTCGAAGAGGCGTGCCTTCCTATGGATGTCCGAAGTCACCGACGACCAAAGCTGACTTCCGATGAAGATGAACACCACGTACGCGAGCAGAAGCCAGCGCCCGACGATGATGCGTTTCGTGGCGCTCACGCAATCCATGATGTACCACCCCGCCTCGCGGCGCAGCGACCGGGAGGGGATGGCGCTCAGTCGTAGGACACGATCATTCTCGGGCGACAGTGTGCCGTCGTTCGCCTTGTCTCACGATGGGGGCGCGCCGTTTCCGCGCTACGCCCCGAGAGGCCAAACCCGCTCGTGCTCCCGGCGTCTGCTTGTAGCGCTCCGAGTTGGTCACGCAACTGCGTGCATTGCTGTGCTCGATGGCGGCGCCGCGAGCAGCGTGGCGGCGACGACCAACATTCCGAGCAGCTCGACGGCGGCACGCCGCGGAGACTCCGTCCGGATGACGGTGTGACCTCTGCGAGTGGTGCGCGCCAAGTCAACCCATTGCTCCCCGCTTCGGTTGGTACCGTTGGCTCGGTCGGGGGTGGTGTAACGGCAGCACAAGGGCCTTTGAAGCCCTGAGAGAAGGTTCGAAACCTTCCCCCCGAGCCACCCACCCGCGCTTGACCCGCCCAGATTCCCGAGAGTGGTGCCGATGGAGTATTCGTGAGTCCTTACCGTCCGCTCGCCGCCGTCGTTCTCGCCGCGGGTGAGGGCGCGCGCATCCGTTCCGCCACGCCGAAGGTGCTGCACGAGTTGTGCGGCCGGCCGATGGTGCTGCACGTGGTCGACGCGCTCGCCGAGCTGCGGGTGCTCGAACGCGTGGTGATCGTGGTCGGGCACGGCGCCGAACGCGTCGTCGAGACGCTCCAGGAGCAGCTTGTCACCGAAGTGCCGGTCGAGTTCGTCGAGCAGCGCGTGCAGCGCGGCACCGGTGACGCGGTCACCGTCGCGCTCACGTCGAGCGCGTTCGACGATCTCGACGCCGAAGACGACATCCTCGTGCTGCCCGGCGACCAACCGCTGCTGCGCGCCGAGACGATCGCCATGCTCGCGACCGAGCACCGCAACCAGGATGCGGCAGCCACCATCCTCACCGCGCACGCCGCCGACCCGACCGGCTACGGACGCGTCATCCGGGACAAGGACGATCGCGTCGCGCGCATCGTCGAGCATGCGGACGCGGATATCGAGGAGCTGGAGGTCGACGAGATCAACACCTCGATCTACTGCTTCCGGCGCAATCTGCTCGCGCCGGCGCTGCGCCGGCTGAGCCCCGAGAACGCGAAAGGTGAGTACTACCTGACCGACGCGATCGAGGTCCTACGCGCCGCCGGGCACAAAGTGGTCGCCGTCACCGTCGCTGACCCGGCTGAGGCGCTCGGTGTCAACGACCGCCTGCAGCTCGCGAACGCGGAAGCGGTGCTGCGCGGTCGCATCAACCGGCGCTGGATGCTCGAAGGGGTGACGATGGTCGACCCGTCGCGCACGTACGTGGACGCAACCGTCGCACTCGAGTCCGATGTGCGGCTCCTCCCGGGGACGATCCTCGAGGGTCGCACGACGATCTCGGCCGGCGCGGTGGTCGGTCCCGACTGTCACCTGGTCGACACGGTGGTCGGCGAGCGCGCGGTCGTCGAGAACACCGTGGCCCGGGGCGCCGAGATCGGCGACGACTGCCAAGTAGGGCCATTCGCGTACCTGCGGCCGGGCACCCGGCTCGCGGCGGACGCCAAGGTGGGCACGTTCGTGGAAGTAAAGAATTCCGACATCGGCGCCGGCACCAAGGTGCCGCACCTCTCGTACATCGGCGACGCCGACGTGGGCGCCGACGTCAACCTCGGGGCCAGCACGATCACCGCCAACTACGACGGCGTCGACAAGCACCGGACCACCATCGGCGAGGGTGTGCACACGAGCGTCCACACGTCGCTGGTCGCGCCGGTCGAGCTCGGCGACGGATCCGAGACCGGCGCGGGTTCGGTGGTCACGCACGACGTGGAGCCCGGTCGCCTCGTCAAAGGCGTGCCCGCGCGTGATTCCAGAGCCGCCGGGCCGAAGTCGCGCGAGGATGGGGCCACCGACCCCGACCCCGCCCACCGTCCCGGACCTGATGGAGACTGATGGAGCTCGTCACCAAGAAGAACCTCATCCTGGTGGCGGGGCGTGGCCACCCCGAGCTGTCAACGGAGGTCGCGCAGCACCTCCACATCCCGCTCGGTGACGTCGCGCTCTCGACGTTCGCCAACGGCGAGATCTACTGCCGCTACGGCGAGAACATCCGCGGCGCCGACGTCTTCGTGTTCCAGTCGCACGCCGACTTCATCAACGACCGCTTGATGGAGCAGATGATCATGATCGACGCGGCCAAGCGCGCGTCGGCGAAGCGCATCACCGCGGTTGCGCCGTTCTACGGCTACTCGCGTCAGGATCGGAAGGCCGAGGGTCGCGAGCCGATCACTGCGCGTCTGGTCGCCGACATGTTCACGGTTGCCGGCGCCGACCGCGTCGTGACCGTCGACCTGCATACCGGTCAGATCCAGGGCTTCTTCGACTTCCCGGTGGATCACCTCACCGCGGTGCCGGTGCTCGTCGACTACCTCGCGCGCGAGCTCCCGAGTGGGCCGATCACGGTGGTGGCTCCCGACGCCGGCGGCGGCAAGCTGGCACGGCGATTCGCCGACCGGCTCAACGCGGAGATCGCGTTCATCGACAAGCGCCGGCCGAAGGGCACGCACAACGTCGCGGTCGCGACCGAGGTCGTCGGTGAGATCGAAGGCAGAACGTGTGTGATCGTCGACGACATCATCGACACCGCCAGCACGGTGGTCAGCGCCGCCGATCTGTTGCTCGATCGAGGTGCCAGTGAGGTCCTGATCGCGGCGACGCACGGGTTGCTCTCGGGTCCCGCCGTCGACCGGCTGAAGAACTCACGCGTGCGGGAGGTCGTGGTGACCAACACCGTGCCGGTGGCCGACGACAAGCGTTTCGACAGCCTCCAGGTGCTCTCGATCGCCCCGCTCCTCGCCAACGCGATCCGGGCCGTGTTCGAGGACCGCTCCGTGAGCGAGCTCTTCGGCGGCGACAACGTCTGACCCGGCTCGGGCGGGTCCGAATCCCGAGCCTGTACCATCTGACGTTCGCCGATTGCACGAGGACGTTTCGCGCCATGCCCGATGCCCTGCTCCCTGTCGAAATTCGCCCCGAGAGGGGGAGTCGCCCCGCCGGGCGCCTGCGTCGCGAGGGGCGCCTGCCCGGTGTCGTGTACGGCCTCGGCAAGGAGGCGATCGCGGTCACGGTGTCGGCGAAGCAGCTCGGCGGCATCCTCTCTTCGCGCACCGGCGCCAACACGCTCATCACGCTCCAGATCGACGGGAGCAATGACCTCGCACTGGCCCGCCAGGTCCAGCGCGACGCGGTGAAGGGCACGCTCACGCACGTCGACTTCGTGCGGGTGCGCGCCGACCAGACGATCCAGGCCGAGGTCCGCCTCTCCCTGCTCGGCCAGCCCGAGGGCGTCGCGCAGGGCGGCATGCTCGAGCAGCTCATGCACAGCCTCACCGTCGAAGGACTGCCCGGTCAGCTCCCGACCGAGATCGAGCACGACGTCAGCCCGCTCGTCCTCGGCGATCAGCTCCACGTCAGCGATGTGCAGCTGCCGCCCGGTGTCGTCATCACCAACGAGCCCGGCGAGCTCATCGCCATGATCTCGGTGCCCCGCGGACTCGCCGAAGGCGAGGGCGAGGTTGCCCCGGTCGAGGGCGAAGAGGGCGCCGAGCCCGTCGAAGGTGCCGAGGGCGAGGAAGCACCGGCCGAGGATTCCGGCTCGCAGGAATAGGAGTCGCTCGTGTTGCGCCGCGGAACGCGTTCGTCGGCGCGCATGGGAACACCCGCCGACCTGCTCGTGGTCGGCATCGGCAACCCGGGTGAGGAGTACGCCCGCACGCGCCACAACGTCGGCGCCGAGGTCGTCGACATCCTGGCGCGCCGCCACGGTGGCCGGTTGCGCAAGAGCAAGGAGCTCCGCGCGATGGTCGACGAGGTGCGGGTGAACGGCAAGCGGATGGCGCTCTCCGTGCCGACCACCTATATGAACGACTCGGGCCAGGCGGTCGCCCCCCTCGCGCGCCGCTTCGGCGTCGAGCCCGACCACCTCGTCGTCGTGCACGACGAGCTCGATCTGCCGACCGCGGATCTGCGCATCAAGCTCGGCGGTGGACTCGCCGGCCACAACGGGTTGCGCTCGATCAAGCAACACCTGCACGACGACGGATTCGCACGTGTGCGCATCGGTGTCGGGAAGCCGCCGTCGAAGGAGCGGGGCGCCAACCACGTGCTCTCGGGTTTCTCGAAGCGCGACCGCGAGCAGATCGCGGTGACGCTCGAAGAAGCCGCCGACGCGGTCGAGCTGATCCTCACCGACGGGGTCGAGGCCGCGATGAATCGCTACAACGGCCGATCGGCGACGGGTTCGGGCGATACCGAGCAGTAGTCTGAACGTCTCGACCCCGGGGCGCGCGTGCGTCCCGGGTCATCGCGCGTTCCCAATCGGTCTTCATGCCTGATCTCCCCGCCCTTTCGGGGCTCACCACGCTGCTCGGGTCCGACCCGATCGTCGCCGCCGCGACGGCCGGTCGCGCGCGCCCGATCGCGGTGCCGGAGCCCGCCCGCGCGATCTTCGCGGCCACGCTCGCGACCACCACCGCTCGCCGGCCGGTCGTGCTCGCGGTGCCCACCGGCGTCGAAGCCGAACGGCTCGCCGCCGACCTGCGCGAGTACGTGGGCGCCGACGCGGTCGAGCTGTTCCCGGCGTGGGAGACGCTGCCGTTCGAACGGGTGTCGCCCGCAATCGAGACGATGGGCCGGCGCCTGCGTGTGATCTGGCGCCTGCGGCGCGGTCACGACGATCCCAGTCTGGTGCCGGCGGTCGTAGTGGCGCCCGTGCGCGCGCTGATGCAGCGACTCGGCCCGCACGTCGAGGCGTTCGAGCCGATCGTGGTTCGGCCGGGGGAGGAGCTCGACCGGGACGGGCTCGTCGAGCAGCTGGTGACGATGGGCTATCGGCGCGAGTACCAGGTGGAGGCGCGCGGCGAGGTCGCCGTGCGGGGCGCGATCGTCGACGTCTACCCGTCGACCGCCGACCATCCGGTCCGCATCGACCTGTGGGGAGACGAGGTCGACCGGCTCTCGCAGTTCTCGGTTGCCGATCAGCGCTCCACGATCGCGGTCGAGGAGGCGCGCTTCTTTCCCGTGCGCGAGTTGCTCGCGACCGAGGAGGTCCGGGCGCGCGCGACGGACCTGCTGAAGACGCAGCCGTGGGGCTCGGAGCAGTGGGAGCGACTGGCGGAAGGTCAGACCTTCGACGGCATGGAGTCGTGGCTCCCGTGGCTTTCGCCCGACGAGCATCTCCTGCCCGACCTCCTTCCCGCGAGCGCGATCGTCGCGTTGTTCGAGCCGAAGCGGCTCCGTGACCGCGCCCAGGAGCTGCTCGACGAAGAGGCCGCGCTCGCCCAAGCGCTCTCCACGACCTGGGGCGCGGCGCTCGACCTCGAATCGTCGCCGCGTCTCTCGTTGCCGTTCGACCGGTTGCTCGCTCACACCAAGGCGCAGACGGTGCCGGTGTTGAGCAGCCCTGACAATCCGGATACGGCGGTGCTCGCCGCGAGCGCGTTCGATCCCGTCGTCGGCGACACCGACGCGCTGGGCCGCCGGCTCACGAAGCTGCGTACCGACGGCTTCAAGGTGTTCATCGCCGCCGAGGGAAGTGGCTCGGCCGACCGCATCGAGCAGCTGCTGTCCGAAGAGGGCGTGACGGTCGATCGCGTCACCGCCGTCGACGAGGCGAGCGCGGTGCTGCGGGGCCCGGGCGTGCACGTGGTGGTCGCGCCGCTCGACCGCGGTGTCGTGCTCCCGGGTATCCAGCTCGCGATCGTCGCGGAAGCCGATCTGACCGGCCGTCGCCGCGTTCACCGGAGGCCGCGCGGCGCGCGCCGGGGTGTCGACTACTACGAGGGTCTCGCCCAGGGTGACTTCGTGGTGCACCGCGTGCACGGGGTCGGTCGCTACCTCGGCATGGAAGCGCGCGAGATGTTCGGCATCACGCGTGACCGGCTCGTCATCGAGTTCAAGGGCAGCGATCGCGTCTACGTCGATTCCGAGGACATCGGTCTCATCCGCAAGTACACGGGTGGCGAGACGCCGCGGCTCTCGAAGATGGGCGGGGCCGATTGGGAGAAGACGCGCGCCGGCGTCCGGAGCGCGGTGCGCGACATCGCGGGCGAGCTCGTCGTGCTCTACCGCCGGCGGATGGCCACGCCCGGCCACGCGTTCGCCGCCGACACGCCGTTCCAGCACCAGATCGAGGACGCGTTCCCGTTCGAGGAGACACCCGATCAGGCCCGGGCGATCGTCGAGACCAAGGCCGACATGGAACGGCCGATCCCGATGGACCGGCTCGTGTGCGGCGACGTCGGCTACGGCAAGACCGAGGTCGCGTTGCGCGCCGCGGCCAAGGCGGTGTTCGACGGCAAGCAGGTCGCGATCCTCGTACCGACCACGTTGCTCGCCAGTCAGCACGGCCAGACGTTCCGCGAGCGCTTCGCGAACTATCCGGTACGGGTGGAGGTGCTCTCACGGTTCCTGTCGGCGAAGGAGCAGACCGAGGTGGTGCGCGGCGTGCAGGACGGCACCGTCGACATCGTCATCGGCACGCACCGCCTGCTCTCCGAAGACGTGAAGTTCAAGAACCTCGGTCTGCTCATCGT
>JBBQER010000008.1:0-58671 GCA_038320885.1 Acidimicrobiia bacterium | reverse complement strand
ACCGAGCGCGCCCAGAAGATCGAGGCCAAGCTCCCCGCCCGCTTCACCAAGCTCGTCACCTCGTGGCATCCGCGCCGGGTGCGGAACGCCGCGTCGTAGGAGCGCCGCTAGCGTTACCCGTCGTGGCAGCACCGAACCGCGTCCGTCTCGCACGGTTCGCGGCTCGGGGTGCCGGATTTGCGGCCCGGTTGCGCGGGGGCCGCGCGAGCGTGTTTCCGGGCTACGTGGCCTTGAAGGTCAAGCCCGACCTCGTCCCGACCTTGCTCGCCGGCCGACCGGTGTGCTTGGTCTCGGGCACGAACGGCAAGACCACGACCACCGCGATGATCACGGCTGCACTCGGCCCCGGAACCGCGACCAATCGCGACGGCGCCAACCTCCCGGCCGGCTGGGCGTCGGCGCTGCTCGAGGCAGCACGCTCGGCGCCCGCAGTGCTCGAAGTGGACGAGGCGTACCTTCCGGCCCTGCTCGAAGCCGCGCCGCACGCGCTCGCCGTTCTCCTGAACCTCACGCGTGACCAGCTCGACCGACACTCCGAAACGCGGATGCTCGCGGAGCACTGGCACGATGCGCTCACTTCCCATCCCGAAGTGCGCGTCGTCGCGAACGCCGACGATCCGCTGGTTGCGTGGGCGGCCAGCGCGGCCTTTCATGTCACGTGGGTTGCGGGCGGCGGCGAGTGGCGCGCGGATGCCGCCGCGTGCCCGGCGTGCGGATCGCTCCTGGATCGCGTAGGCGGCGAGTGGTCGTGCCCGGCGTGCGGATTGCGGCGCCCGCAGCCCACGGTCGTCCCGACGCTCACGACGTTGCGCGTGGGCGGGGTGGACTACCCGCTGCGCGTCTCGCTGCCGGGACGCGCCAACCGCGGCAATCTCGCGATGGCAACCGCGGCTGCGAACCTGCTCGGCATGCCGATCGACCGGGCGCTCGCGGAGATTGCCGGTCTGCGCTCGGTCTCCGGCCGGTACGGCCGGCATCGCGTCAACGGGCACGAGGTGATCGTGCTCCTCGCCAAGAACCCGGCCGGGTGGTGCGAGACGCTGGATGTGATCGACGAGCTGCTCCCCGACCATTCCGGCACCGTCGTCGTCGCGGTCAACGCGCGCGGGCCCGACGGTCGCGATCCGTCGTGGCTCTGGGACGTGCCGTTCGAGCAGCTCGCAGGCCGGGCCGTGATCGCGACCGGCGAACGCGCCACCGATCTGGCGGTACGGCTCGATCACGCCCGCGTCACCTACACCAAGGACACACGCCCGCCGCTCGTCGCGGCCGCGTCAGCCGGCGCCGATCCGGTCGTGGTCGCGGCGACCTACACGAATTTCCTCGCCGTTTCCCGGGAGCTCGCCCGCGATGGCTGACTCGGTCGTCGACATCGCGCTGATCTTCCCCGAGCTCCTCGGCACCTACGGCGACGGCGGGAACGCGCTCGTGCTCGCGCGGCGACTCGAGCGCCGCGGTATCGAGAACCGGATACTCGAGATCGGCATCGACGATCCGGTGCCTCGGAGCGCGGCGATCTACCTGCTCGGCGGCGGAGAGGACTCGCCGCAGTTCACCGCGTTGAACGCGTTGCGCACGTCGGGCGCGCTGGCCGCGGGCGTCGACGCCGGCGCGGTCGTGTTGGCAGTGTGCGCGGGCTTCCAGCTGGTCGGCACGACGCTGTGGGGCCCCGACGGACCCGTCGACGGGCTGGGGCTGCTGGACGCCGCGACAACGCGCGCGCCTTCGCGCCTGGTCGGTGAAGTCGCGGTGCGCGACGAGCAGCTCGACACCGGTTGGCTCGTCGGCTTCGAGAACCACCGCGGGGTCACGACACCGGGAGCCGGCGCGAACCCACTCGGCACCCGCACTCCCGAGCGCGGGTTCGCAACCGACGGCGCGGTGCACGGACGCGTTGTGGGCACGTACCTGCACGGGCCGGTGCTCGCGAGAAACCCCCGGCTCGCCGATCGCCTGCTCGAGTGGGTCGTCGGGCCGCTGGATCCGCTCGCGGACCCGCAGGCCGACCTGCTGCACGAAGAGCGGTGCGCCGAGGTCATCGGCTCACGAGCGCGCGGCGGCGCGGCACGTGCGTTATCGCGAAGACTGCCGTGGCGACGGCCATGATCGAGAAGCTCGCCGGAATCGAACCGAAGACGTAGCTCACGAGCAGGCCGCTCCACATCGAGCCGACCGCGATCGCCGCCGAGAGCGCGAGACCGATCCACGGCCGGCCGGTCAGTCGGTGCGCGGCCCCGGCAGGCGCGGCGACGAGCCCGACGAGCAATAATGCACCGACTGCTTGCGTCGCCTCGGCGGCGCCCACTCCCACCAACGCAAGGAACGCAATGCCGAGCGCGCGGACCGGCAGCCCGCGCGCGGCCGCGACCGCTTCGTCGACGCTCGCGAAGAGAAGTGGCCGGGCGATTCCCAGCACCGCGATGCACAACCCGACGCCCACCACCGCCGCGAGCACGGCCTCGGACCGGTTCAACCCGAAGATGGAGCCGAACAGCACGTTCACGTTCGCGGCGCCGTTGTCCGCGCCGTGCGCGGACGTATAGATGCTGAGGAAGAGAACTCCGAGTCCGAGGATCCACGTGAACACCGTGCCGATCACCACATCGTCGGGCCGCCCGCGATCGCCGAGCGTCCCGATCGCGACCGCGACGATGATCGATCCGCCGAACAGCCCGACACGCGGATCGATCCCCGCGGCCAACGCCGCCAGCGAGCCGCTGAACGCGACATGACTGAGCGCATCGGTGCTGAAGACCTGGCTGCGGAGCACGACGAAGTAGCCGACGAGCCCGCACGCCGCCGCAATCGCAGTACCGGCGACCAGCGCATGCTGCATGTACGCGCTCATGCGCTCGCCCGCGCGAATCGTGGTACGGCGGCCGCTCCGACGCGCGCCGCGATGTACGTCGCGAACGCGATCGTCGTCGTCCAGAAGCCAACCGGGTACGGCGAGTAGTACGCGCACGCAAGGCCCGCCCAGGTGATCACGAGCCCGAACACTGTCGCGAGCAGGAAGCTCACACCGGGGCGGGCCGTGATCACCTGCGCGCTCGCGGCCGGTACGACGAGCAACGCGAACACGAGCAGAGCGCCGGTGATCTGACTCGCTTCGGCCACCGCGGCGCCGAGGACCACGAGGAACATCGTCGACAGCACGCGCGACGGCACGCCCCGCGCGGAGGCCACATCCGGATCGACCGAGCTGAACAGCAACGGTCGGCGAACCGCTGCCAGTACCGCGACCGCCCCGACGGCAACTGCGACCAGCGTGAGCACCTGCGCGTCGGTGATCCCCAGGAAGCTGCCGAAGAGCACCGACGTGAGCCCGTTCAGGAAGCCGCCGTAGAGGCTCACGAAGAGGAAGCCCGACGCGAGCGCGAACGCCTGGACGGTCCCGATGAGCGCGGCCTCTTCGCTCGACGAACCCGAACCCGTGGTGCGCGGAAGTGCGGCGATCACGAGCGCGGTCGCGATGCAGAATCCGAAGAAGCCCACCGTTGCGCTGAGTCCGAGCCAGATCGCGGCGGATGCTCCGGGGAATGCGACGATGCCGAGCGTGTGGCCGGCGAAGGTCTGGCGCCGCAACACCATGAACCAGCCCACGGCCGCGGCCACCACCGCAACCGCGGTACCGGCTCGGAACGCGTTGACCATGAAGTGGAACTCGAACAACTGGGTGACGTCGCGCGCCAGATTCCATGTGAGCGGGGCGCCGTTGTCAGCGAGCACCGTGCGCGCCCGATCCGTGCGAATGACCGTGATGATGCAGGTCGGGGTGATAGCTCGCGGCCTCGGGCCGGCCGACGACAACGAGACGTCCGTCGGAAGCGCGCAGTACCTCGACCGGCGACTGATAGAGGCGCGAGAGCGTCTCGGTCGTGATCACCTCGTCGGGCGAACCCGCGACGGCACCGCCCGCGCCGAGGTACACGACGCGATCCAGATGCGTCAGGATCGGGTTCACGTCGTGCGCCACGATCATCACCGCGACTTGCTGCTCCCGACAGATTTGGGCGACGAGCGTCGCCACGCTCGCCTGATTCGGCAGATCGAGGCTGTCGAGCGGCTCGTCGAGCAACAGGAGCGGGGGTCGGCGCGCGAGTGCCTGCGCGATCAGCAACCGCTGCTGCTCGCCGCCCGAGCACTGCCCGATCGGCCGGTACGCGTAGCCCTCCGCATCGACGAGATCGATGAGCTCGTCGATCCGAGCTCGACGATCGCGCCGGCGCGCACGGGTGGGGAGCGAGATGCCGAAGCGGTCGCCGTCGAGCCCGAGGCCCACGATGTCGACCCCTCGGATGCGCAACGAGGGATCGAAGCTCCGCCGTTGCGGCAAATACCCGATCTCGTGATTCGCGACACCGGCCGGGCGACCGAGCACGCCGATGTCGCCCGCGGCGAGCGGCACGAGGCCGAGGATCGCTTTGAGCAACGTCGACTTCCCCACGCCGTTCGGGCCGAGAATTGCCACGAGCTCGCCCGCGCCGACGTCGAGGTTGACGTCTTGCCAGACCGTGCGACCACCGAGGTCGACGCGCGCGCCGCGGATCGAGACGGTGGTCACGGCGACGATCGGATCAACGCGTCGAGGAGTGCTTGCAGCTCGCGCGCCTGCCAGGCCTGAAACGTCGCGCGCGCGGGTTTCAACGTCTCGGTGACGGTCGTCACGGGAATGTGCGCACGACGCGCCGCGTCGACGAGGCGCTGCACATCGGGTGTCGCGTTTTGGCTGTTGTAGACGAACACCTTGATCTTGCGATCCGCGATTTGTGCGTCGACCTTGGCCTTGTCGGCACGGGTTGGCCCGTTCCCCTCGGCCACCGCGTCGAGGAACGACTCGGGCGTGACGAGGTCGAGCCCGGCGCCGGCCGCCCACGGCGCCACGATGCTCTCGGACGCACCGATCGGAGTTCCCGCGAATCGGCGCTTGATCTCGGCCAGCAACCGGTTGTACTCCGCCAGCCCGGTCGACTCGTACGCACGACGACGGCGCGCGTACGCCGCCCGATGATCCGGATCGAGCTTCGCGATGTCGGCGCTCACGCGCGCGATGAAGCGGCGGACCGATGCCGGCGAGTACCACTGGTGCGGATTCGAGCCGGCGTCGAGCCCGAGCAGCTCACCCACGTTCAGGACGCGCCCGCGGTCGAAACCATCGGCGTCGAGCAGCTTCTGCGCCCAGGCGTCGTAACCGATGCCGTTGACGATCACGTACTGCGCCGCCGCGACCGTGCGCGCGTCCTCGGCGGTGGGCTCGTAATCGTGCGGATCCGCGTTGGGGTTGGCGATGATGCTCGTGACGACGGCGCCGGACCCGGCGAGCTGCTCGACGATGCTCCCCCAGAAGTTCTCGGCGACGACGATCCGCAGCCGGGCGCCCGCCGCGCCCGGCGAGCCCGACGTCGAGCACGCGCCGAGCCCAAGAGCGAGCGCGGCGATCGTCACCCATCCGCCCGACGTTTTGAGGATGGTTCTCACCCGCTCAAGCTAGGGCGGGCACGGGCGCCTGTCAAGAACGGGAACCACACTCAGTACGAGCGGTAAGGTGGGCGGGTGACGTCGGATCTGCACGAGGCCGTGGCGGCGCGACTGGCCGACCACGCCGGCCGCTATACCGGCGCACGCCGTGATCTCATCGAAGCGCTCGCTGCCGCGGGCCGCCCGATCACCGTCGACGAGATCGTCGTCCGCGCGCCGGGTCAGCGCCCGAGCAGCGTCTACCGCAATCTCGCGGTGTTCGAGGCGGAGGGCATCGTCCACCGCATGGCGGGCGTCGGCGAGTTCGCGCGCTTCGAGCTGACGGAGGCGCTCGTCGGCCACCATCACCACCTCGCGTGTCGGGAGTGCGGCGCGATGACCGACGTGCAGCTCCCGAGCGAGCTCGAGGGCGAGCTCGATCGCGTCCTCAGCCGCCTCGCGCGCGACGAGGGCTTCGAGCTGAGCTCGCATGTGCTCGACGCGGTCGGCACCTGCCGGGCGTGCTCCGAGACGGCCACGCCGGAGCGCCCGACAACGAGCGGGCCGTGACGTTCACTATCGTGACCTGCCGATCGGTCGCCGAGAGCGGGACACCGAGTCCCACCCCGAAAGCACCACGCGTTCCGCGCGTCCCGCAAGGAGTCGAATGAGCCCGCAGAAGCGCCGACCCCAGCCGCGCAAGGGGCGTACGGCCGTGGCGGCCCGCAAGAGTCAGCGCAAATCCGATCGCACCCTGGCGATCGTGGGCGTCGCGGTCCTGGTCATCGGCATCACGCTCGTGTTCGTGTTGAGACCAACCACGTCTTCCGCCGGACTGCAGCTCGGTGACCACTGGCATACGGCATTGGGGGTCTACGCCTGTGACCACTGGGACGGTGGCTCCAACTGGGTCACCCCCGTCAGTCCGGTAACGGGCGGACCGGTCGAGTCGGGGACGAACACCTACTCGGCTCTGCACAGCCACAAGGACGGGCTGATCCACATGGAACCGGAGGTAACCGCCGACACCGGTGTGAATGCCAACCTCGGCAACTACTTCACGCACAACGGCTTCGAGTTGAGCTCTACCCACGTCAAATTTGTCACCGCCGACTTGAAGAACGGCGACAAGTGCGGCACGGCGGCGGGCAAGCTGCACTGGCTCGTGAACGGCAAGGAGCGCGTCGGGGATCCGACGAAGTATCTGCTCCGCGACAGTGACTACATCGTGGTTGCGTTCCTTCCGGACTCGAAGAAGATCACGAGCCTCGGCAAGCCACCGTCGTACGCGAATCTGCCGGGCGCAGTGGGCCGGTCCAACTCGACGCCGACTTCGGCCGTGACACCGCCTTCGGCCGTAACACCGGGCTCAACGTCTACGCCGGCAGCTTCGACCTCGGTGCCCGCGTCGACCGTGGCGCCGGCCTCCACACCGACCTCCTAGTCGACGCGCGCGATCAACTCGATCTCGACGGCGATCCCGAACGGGAGCGCGGCGAGCCCGACTGCCGATCGCGTGTGGCGTCCCTTCTCGCCGAACACCTCGACCAGGAGATCGGAGCAGCCGTCGATGACCGCGGGCATCTGGTCGAAGTCGCCGCCGACGTTGACCATGCCGAACACCTTAACTACTTGTTGCACGCGGTCGAGCGATCCGAGCTCGGCCCGCATGGTCGCCAGGAGCGAGAGTGCGGTCATGCGCGCGGCCGTCCGGCCCTGCTCGAGCGTCAGGTCGGTCCCAACCTTCCCGATGATGGTCCGCTCACCGTCGATCGGTCCGTGCCCACCCACGAAGAGCAGATCTCCAGTACGCGAGCACGAGAGGTAGTTCGCGACCCGCGGGAACGCCGGCGGCAGCGCAATTCCCAACTCGGCGAGACGCTCGTCGACTCCGGTCACGCCCGCACGATACGACGGCGGGTTGTCGTTAGCAGCCCACGAGCACGGCAGTGGGAGCTTTGATGCCGCCGAGCACGGGCGCGTCGCCGAACGCACCGACGGTGCCGTCCTTGGCGGCGAGCCAGTACCCGTTCCCCGTCGACGTGCGCGCCACGCTCACGACCGGCGCGGAGGTCGGCAGCTGGTTGCCGTGGAGGTGCGCATCGCCGAAGGCGAACACACCGCCGGCGCCGGTCACGAGCCAGTACCCCTTGCCCGTCGGCGTTCGGCACATGTCGACGACCGGGGTGCTCAGGCGCCGTCCGGCAATCGATCCGTAGGGCTTGGCGTCGCCGAAGCAAAAGACCCCGCCCGCGCCCGTCACGAGCCAGTACCCCTTGCCCGACAGGGTCGCCGCCATCGCGACGATCGGCGTGCTGAAGTGCTTGCCGCTCATCGTGCCGTACGACTTCGCATCCCCGAACGGGTAGACCCCACCGCCCGCGGTCACCAGCCAGTAGCCCTTGCCGCTCGGCGTCGCTGCCATCGTGACGATCGGCTTGTTGAGGTGCGTGCCCGCAGTGGATCCGTACGGTTTCGCGTCGCCGAAACAGAACACGCCGCCCACCGCGGTCGTGAGCCACAGGCCCGTGTGCGTCGGCGTCGCGGCGCCGGCCACGATCGGGTTCGACACGTGCGCGACCGAACCGAACTTGATGGCGCTGCCGAAGCCGCGCACCGCGCCGACGGGTCCCCCGAGCCAATACCCCGACGCCGATCCGGTGTACAGCGCGGCCGGGCCCCCGTCGAACAGGTCGAGCGCCGGGTAGGTCTTGCCGAGCACTGCCTGGTCGTCGACCTTCATCCAGGTGTGCAGCACGGTCGCGTACACCCTGCGGAAGTCGACGGTCGGGACGAGATTGCCGTCGTAGTCGAGATTCGAGAGGCTCGGCTGGGCGCCATGGAGACCGCCGTTCACCTGGTCACCGATCACGAGCACCGGCGCCGCGGTCCCGTGATCCGTTCCGTCGTCGCCGTTCTGGTCGGGACGACGACCGAATTCCGAGAACGTCATCAACGTGACCTGCGTCCGCCAGCGCGGCGCGAGCGCCTTGTAGAACGCGTCGATCGCGTTGTCGAGGTTCGACATGAGCGTCGAGTGCCATGCCGGCTGGCCGGAGTGCGTGTCGAATCCGTCGAGCGCGGTGTCGATCACCCGGATCCCGAGGTTGGCGTTGACGAGATGGGCGGCGAGCACGAGCTGCTGCGCGATGTCGGTCGGCTGCGTCGAGAATCCGTACGCCGGATGGATCCGCTGCGCGAGCTGCATGAACTCCATCTCGTTGGAGTCGTAGAGATCGCCGAGCGCGCCGAGACCCGATGCGCCGTTTCCCATCGCGATGAGCGCGTCGTACATCCGCGCGTCGGACGGGTCCTCGCGGTCGATACCGAACGCGTCGCCGATGTGGAGCGGGAGCGACGACGCCCGCGAGACCGCGCCCGCGAGGTGCGCGTTCACCCCGCCGTGCAGCCCGACGCCGTAGAGCGACTCGTGCGAGGTGTTCGGCAGGCTGTCGAGATAGCGACCGATCCAGCCGGTGGTGGGCGTACCGCTCCCGCCCCATCCGTGCGTCCAGATGTCGGTCGACGAGAAGTGGCTGAGGTCTGGAGGCTGGTAGCCGACACCGCGCACGATCGCGACCTTGTCCTGGTCGAAGCGCGCCTTCAACTTCACGAGCGCCGGGTGCAGTTGCATGTCACTGCCGACCGGATGACCGTTCGCGATCTTGATCGTCGGCCGCAGCGCGGCGTACTTGGGATCGCTGACGGGAGCGACCATGTTGAGACCGTCGTTGCCGCCGGTCAGGAAGATCGTGATGAGAATGCCCTGGTTGTCGGCGACCGGCGGCGCGGCGAACGCCCGGAGCCGCGAGAGGTACGGGCTCGCCACGACGACACCCGCGGTCAGCGCGGTGCCCTGGATGAACCGCCGCCGCGACAGCGACTGGAGATCGAACACGCTCTGGTCAGGCAAGGTTGAACTCCGGGCTCAGCATCACGAGCGTCAACAAGTTGATGAAGGACCAGTTGTCCCACGCGCCCGTGTCGGCGCGCTCGGCAGTGAGCCACGCCTCCAAGTTGGTCCGCGTGTGACTCGACGGGCTGTCGACGGCGAGGACGTCGAAGGCGTGCTGCACCGCATCGGGCACGGTCATGCCCACGATGTCGCTCAGCGTGTTGCCGACGTCGTTCTGCCAGATGATGTAGCGCGACCAATTCGCGCGCGCCCACACGCGCGACGTCGTCAGCCAGTACTCGTTGGGTCGCCAGCCGGAGACGTTGGGCGGCTGGAAGAGCTGCTGGCCCATGTCCCCCATCCACCATTGCGGATTCGCGTCTTCGGCGGTGAGATTCACCGCGCGCAGGCACGCGACGATCCACTCGGCGGGCGATCGCACCAATCCCTCCTTCGCCGCCGGCGAGAGGAAGGCGGGGTGATTGAAGATCGCGCGCACGAGCTCGGCAATCGAGAGGTCGGAGGCGACGAACGCGTCGGCGAGCGTCGTGACGATGCCGTCGTCGGGACCCGGATAGGCGAAGAACGCCCACATCTTCGTGGCGATGTACCGCGCCGCGATCTGCCGGTGCGTCGGATCGTCGCGCAGCAGGAAGTCGATGATGTCGGGGCCGTCCCAGTTCTGGATTGCTCCCATGAACGTCTTCGGATCGGTGTCGTGCCGCTCGGGATAGAAGTGGTACTGCGTGCGGTCTTCGCTCAGGGTGTTGTGACCGGTCCACGCACGCGCCGACGCGACGATGTCGGCCTGCGTGTAGTTGCCCACTCCCAACGTGAAGAGCTCCATCAGCTCCCGCGCGAAGTTCTCGTTGGGATGGCCCTTCTCGTTCGGGTCGTTGTCGAGCCACAGGAGCATCGCGGGCTGGAGCGACATCTGCTGCACGAGAACGCGGAAATCGCCCGTCGCCATCTGCCGGAACAACGCGTTCTGCAGATACATCAGACGCATGTCGGCGACCTTGTAGTTCGCGGTCGCGAAGTGCCCGTGCCAGAAGAACGTGAGCTTCTCCTGCAGCGGCGTCGTCGTCGTCGCCATGCGGTCCAGCCACCACTGCTGGAGTTGGTACTCCTTCTCCCAGTCCCCGATGGCGGCGGTGAGGAACGCGGGCTCGGTGTCAGTGGGCGCGGCGGAGAAGTCGAGCAACTGATCGACGGTGGTGGCCCAATCCTGCGCCGCCAGCGTCGCGATCTGCGTCGCAGTGCCGCCGAATCCGGCCCGGCGCAGCAGGTGTGCGATGTCGGCCGGCTGTGGCACTCGCGAGCTCCCCCGTGTGACTCGCTCCCCCCGCCGGATGGGTCATCGGCGAAACAACGCGCAAACCTTGAGCGCGCGCGGGCGCGGCTCGACCGCCGCGCCGCGCGCTCAGCTCACGATCTCGTCGCGGTGATGGTCAGCAGGCGGTGTAGCTGGTGAGATCCCAACAGCCTGTAACCACGGTGTTCGGTCCGCCGGACGGGTCCTGTTTCACGTACCGCAAGCGGATCTTCTTGTAGCCGAGTGAGATGTTCTCCGAGACGCCGTCGACTTCGGTGCCGGTTTGCTTCAAGGACTGCACGTACACCGTGTAGAGCGTGAGCGTCGCGTATTCGAACGAAGGACTGCCGTTCTTCCTTGCGGTCAAGACCGCTGAGGCATATGGAGTCCCCGCAGCCACTGCCTTCATGAGCAGCGGCGACGCCAGGTCGAGGCGCTTCGATAGTTTCACGTCGTCGAAGGTCGCTCGGCCGCCGATCAGCGGGTTGGCAAGACCCCACTCGAACCCCTGTATGTCGATCTCTCCCTTGTGAACGGCGTCCGTCGACTCACCCGCGATACCGGGGATCCTCAGGAAGTAAGAGTTCGCCCCGGTGACCGCGGCGAGCGCGGCCTTGAGGGACACCTCCCGCGGGCCTCGTCTCGCCTCACCGCCGCCTTGGCTCGAGATGCCGACCGCCACGCCGACGGTGAGCGCCACCGTCAAGGCCACAACGATCAATCGCCGGGTCGCTCGGCCGGACTTCCATGCCCTCATGCGGCACCCCTTCGCTCCCGTTTCCGGGCCAGCGTTGCCCGTCGCCGCGGACGGGTCAAATTACGCGAACGAATATAGACGTAATCAGTGCAGAGACGTACTGGTCGTCGTCAGGAGCGGATACAACATCGTGTCGCCATGGGCGCGGAGCTCCACCGAGCATTGGTGACCGATCAGATCTCCTGCATAGCCGAACGTCCGCTGACCGTGTCGGAACAGGTCGGTGGTGCGGTCCGAGAAGTCCGAGAACCCACGCGCGTCGACGAGGCGGTGCCCCGCGATTGCGCCGACGAACGGCTGCACGATGTTCCCGACGAACGAGTCGACAATGGCCTTCGTGGCGACGCCCAGGATGAATGCCACTGTGAGCATGCGGACATTGCCGGTCATGATGAATTCGAGGAATTCCTTCCAGAGCTTCTTCACATCTCTCGTTGACCTCCGCTTCGAGTGGAGCCTCGGGTCAAACGCGGCGGACCCGCGCCGGCAAGCAGAGGCGGGTCCGGCATTTCGGAACTTGACCGACTGAAGTACCGTTGGGCGCTTCTCGTGAAGGACTAGGAGGCGGGTTTCATGAGGGCGGTTTTCGGTCGTCGACGTCCGACGACATAGTCCGCGGACCAGAGGTCTTCGGGGACCGCGGGTTACAACCGCCGGATAGAGCGGTCGTTCACATGTCGAGCCCGAGCAGGCAACGTCGTCTGATGCGTGTCGTCCTCGCGGCCGGCTTGGTCGTCATTGCGGTGTCGTGGCCGATCATGGAACTCGGCCCCCAGGGCCCGGTTCTGTTCACGCTCGCACCCGCGCAGGGTGTCGTCGCCGCAGATCTCCTCGCTCTGATTCCGCTCGCGCTCGCGATCTTCGTGATACGTCCACTCCTGCGACGTCCGCGCTAGGGCGGAACGTGCCCGTGCGCGCAACGGCGGTCCCGCGGAACCGCCGAACAGCGCATCTTCTTCGAGAGCGGACGACGGGATTCGAACCCGCGACCCCCAACCTTGGCAAGGCTTTCGGCGCACCTTCGTGACCAGCCGTAATAGGCGCTGACCTGCGGAAACAGTGTCCAGCAGTTGTCGTCAAATGCCCTTGTTTTGCGACCTCCCGCGGCCCCGCCGCGGCCCGAAACACCTCGTCTCGCCGACACCGCACTCGTCTCTGGTCCCGTCGTACCGGTGTCTGCGCGACGAGCGAACGAAGCCGGCTTGGAGCCATGATCTTGGCATCGCCGAACATCCTTCCCCAGACGAGCTGATGTCGGAGCTCACCGCGTTACGGGCCGAGAACGCGCGGCTCCGTGATTTGTTAGGTCTCGACCGGCGTGTGAAGGACACCGAGGTGGCCGGCTGGTCGCCGTCCCTGTTCCGTGACGGTCCTGGACGGGAGGCCGCGGCCAAGTCGATGGTTGATCAGTCGTCGTCGCAGGCGGCGAAGGTCGCGCTGTTCAGCTCGTTGTTCGCCGGGAGAGACGACGTCTACGCATTGCGCTGGGAGAACACACGCACGGGCAAGGCTGGGTGGGGCCCGGCAGTACGTGGCGGCTGGGCGAACACCCGGCGACCCGACCGCGAGTACTTGCCGTTCACGGATGAGATCGTCGAACGGCACCTCGAGGGCGAGATACATGTCGGTCTGTATCCGCTACTGCGCGGTGACGCCTGCCGGTTGCTGGTGTGCGACTTCGACGGTGCCGGCTGGACGCTGGATGCCCTTGCATACCTGGACGCCGCACGGGCCGCCGGGATCCCAGCCGCACTGGAACGATCCCGCTCGGGAGACGGCGCGCACGTGTGGGTGTTCTTCTCGGGCCCGGTTCGTGCGGCGTCCGCGCGGCGGATCGGCGTGCATTTGTTGCGAGAGGCGATGACCGTGCGCGCCGAGCTCGACTTGGTCAGCTACGACCGGCTCTTCCCAGCACAGGACTTCTTACCGAAAGGCTCCTTCGGGAATTTGATCGCGCTCCCGCTACAGGGCGAGTGCCGCAAGCTCGGCACTACAGCGTTCCTCGACCCGTCGACTCTTGCACCATTCGAGGATCAGTGGGCCTTCCTTGCGTCACTCGATCGCGTCAGACCCGATGCCGCGCAAGCGATGGCCGACGGTTTCGGGGAGCTGGCGATGGGCCCGGACGCGTCAACCTTCCGACGCACGTTGAGGCCAGCCGATGGCCCCAAGCCGCCGGCGCAGATCCGGGCACGGGCCGCAGCGATGCTCGCGGTCGACCGGATCGGTGTGCCACCAACGATCTTGGCGGCCCTGAAGCACCTGGCGTCACTCCACAACCCAGAATTCTACGAGAAAGAGAAGATGCGGTTCTCGACGTGGAACACACCCCGGTTCATCCGCTGCTACCGCGAGACCCTCGATCAACTCCTACTCCCTCGCGGACTGCGCGACAAAGCCGCGGCGATCGTCAAGGACGCGGGGAGCCGCTTGACAGTGCTCGATGGGCTCGCTGACGTCGACGCGATCGACGTGACGTTGCGCGCGACATTGACGGCCGAGCAAAACGCCGCCACCGAGGCGTTAGCGCGCCATGAGCTTGGAGTGCTCGACGCGCCACCCGGATCGGGTAAGACCGTGGTCGGCTGTGCGCTCATCGCGCATCACGCAACCCCGACGCTGGTGATCGTCGACCGGAAGCCACTCGTCGAGCAATGGCGGGCGCAACTCGGGACGCACCTTGGCCTGACCACCAAACAGATCGGTCAGATCGGAGGCGGCCGGAACCGCACCAGCCGCGTCGTTGACGTCGCCATGATCCAAAGCCTCGCCCGGCGCGACGACATCTCCGAACTCACCGTCGGTTACGGCCTCGTCATCGTCGACGAGTGTCATCACGTTCCCGCCGTTACCTTCGAGCGTTCGGTGCGAGAGATGCCGGTCCGACGCTGGGTCGGCCTCACCGCAACTCCATACCGCCGCGACGGCCTCCAAGCCATGGCCGCCATGCACTGCGGGCCCGTCCGACATCACATGGCGCCGCACGCACAGAGCGCGCTCCGCTCCCTCGACCTGATCGTCCACCACACCGACCATGACGCGCCCGAGGGCCAACACATCCAGACCATCTTTCGCGATCTCGTCGAAAACCAGACGCGAACCCGCGGCATCTGCGACGACATCCAAAACGCCGTCGCCTCGGGCCGAAACTGTCTCGTACTCACCCGATGGACGGAACATCTCAACGCCATCGTCGGAATCCTTGCCGCGAAGAATCTCGAGCCCCTGGTACTCCACGGTCAGATGGGCAAGAAGTCACGCACCGCCGTCACCGACCAGCTCACCCAACCGCGACCCAACGGCGGTATCTTGCTCGCCGCGACCGCCAGCCTGCTCGGCGAAGGCTTCGACTGTCCGCCCTTGGACACACTGTTCCTCGCCTTCCCGATCAGATTCAAAGGCAGCGTCGTCCAATACGTCGGGCGGATACTGCGTCCGACCGACACCAAGATCCGCGTCGAGGTCCACGACTACGTCGACGTCCTCATCCCCGCACTCGCCCGTATGCACAATGAACGCCGCACCGCGTACGCCAGTCTCGGCTTCGAGCACACCACGACCAAACCCGCCCCAGCGCCATCGGACCTCGAACCACCGCCGGGAGCACCGCGTAGCCATACGTATGCGGGCGATCGCGGCGCGCACGAATTCGAAGCGCCGGTGGACGAGGCGTAGCATAGATGTTACGCTGTAGATATGGCTTCACGGACCGGTGCCGAGCAGTACTTCGCAGATCAGATGATGCGCGACCCTCAGTACCGTCGCGCGTACAAGGCGTCGCGAAACCGCATCGACCGGATCGACGCCTTGGTCCGTTCGATCGATGAGTGTCGCCGCGACCGCGGAATGAGCAAAGCCGATTTGGCACGCGCCGCGGGTATGCCGCCGGAGGCGGTTCGTCGTCTGTTCACAATGGAGTCCCCGAACCCGACCGCGGGGACGCTGCTCGCATTGGCCGACGTACTCGACCTCGAGCTCGTGACGCGACCAAAGCAGCGCCCGGCCCGCACAGTCGCAGCGAAGGCGAAAGCAACGAAGAAGCCGAGGCAACGCGTGCCGTCGGGCACCTAGCGTTTCCGGTCGATACCGAACACGGTTCTCCGCTTTTGAAACTCGGCTCGGTACTTCAGGGCTCGGGAGTAGTCCTTGGCCTTGGCCGCAGTTCGGAGCGGCTTCGACAATCCATCGATGACGACGATCGAGGAACCGCCCAGATCGTCGGCGTCCCGTTCGAGGACGCAAAAGAGGCGGTGGTTCCTCTTGTCGCCGCCTTTGACGCGGACCTCGTAGAAGCCGGCCATCTCCTCGTGCATCACCTCCCACTTCCCGCCACCTGAGAACGAGGGCGGCGGGGCTTCGGCAACAGCGTCAAGGACTGCTTGCATCTCCGCACGTGTAGCGAGCGGGACGGACTCGAGGAAGCGGATCGCAGGCACCCCCCGTTGAGGATCGTCGGCCCGATGCCGCTGGAAGAAATGGATGCGCCAAGCGTGTCGGGCCACGCGTGCCAAAGACCGTACTCACCTGCCGACCAGCGAAGGCGAACCCGCAACCCCTGCTTGGGAAGCTGCTTCTGCGGTCTACGACGGACGACCTCGAACAGAAAACTGCAGGTCAGCGGACTTCGCGAACGACGGCCAACGGGCCCAAATGACTGCGTCCGCGCGATAAACGCGCGATGGTCGAGCAACGACCATGATCTCGCCGGCCGGCTCACAAGCATCACACTCTCCGAGGAGAGCGCCGTTTCGCGGAACCCTCACGACGCGAGAGAGCACCTTCGTGGCAGTGAACTCGCGATGAAGTCGTGAAGGTCAACCGCTGTCACGTGCGCTACGCACTTGCTCCGACTCCGAGGCAATCGAGCGCGGAGTCGAGAACGCCTCGCGGGAGGTCGATTCGTCGCGACGTGCGTCCATGATCGCGGCTGAGCGTCACGAGATAGCCGCCTTCAAGTCTGAGGTGCTCGCGTTCCCACGTGTGCGGCCCGGCCTCGATCGCCGCTCCACTTGGTGGATGGGCCATATCTCCCGCGTAAGACGAACTAGCCGCGACGACTTCGATCCATCCGGTGTGAGCGACACAACGGATGGACGCGACCGAGTCAGGGCAACAGATGTGCCCAGAAATGAACGTGCTCGGCCGGAAGAGTTCGCCGGAGCTGCGGTGCACGTAAGCGCAAGCTGCAGCCGTCTCGGTGAGCGAGAGCTACGTCGTTGCCTGCGTTCGTGCCGGACGCGATCCACAGCGCTCGGCTGTCTCGGCCTGCGAGCACAGTTGAGCCGAGAACGTCGGTCACAACCGAATACTTGTCGGGATACGAAAGGTGGGCGCAGACGAGACCACGACTCAAGCGCAGTGTGACCGCGACCTGTGAGCTATCGGGGTCGCGGATGTTGACGAGTTCGGGCCGGCCGTCGCCGTCAAAGTCGCCGATTTCGTGCGTTTTCGCGTTCGGCGCGGTCGTGGTTGCGGCCAGCGAAGCCGGCCGCGAGTTTTCCGAGTCCTTTGCGGTGTCTGCTCGCGTCCGTGCATGGCTGCACGCCCCGAGAGCCACGACGGCGGCGAGCACGACCGCAAGAACCGGGCGATATCCGGGACCAATCCTCGCGATCGGAATGGGACGCCGATGCACGAGCCCAGTCTCGCAGGATGAGCGCCTTCGCGCACCTTCATCAGAAGCGCCGGACACAACCGAATGCGCTCTCCTTGGCCGGGTCCGCGAGCGCGCAATCACCGGGGTCGTGGGCCCAAGTTCCGGCGTCTCGCGGTTCCGTCAAGAAGATCGTCAAGATCTCTGCGGGCAACGCAGCGGTTGGGGCGGCGGATTTTGTGAATGCAAGTTCGTGACTGCTTTTCGCAAGGTCTGTACGGCGGTCAGCCGGCATGGTTCGCCGGGGGTGTCGACGTCGCGGAGCTCGTCCGTGTAGTCCGTCAGATTGGCGATGGCGGCCGACGTCGACGCGCGCTCGCGACGTGCCGGCGAAGGCTCTGCCGGTTGCGCACAGCGCAACCGGCATATCTGTGACGATTTTCAGAGGGGTGTTTCGGGGCGCAGGGTCACGATGTTGCTCAGTCGGCTGTCGAGCTCGGGGAAGTCGTTCGCGAGCACCTTGTAGACAGGTGAACGAGCGTCGAGGTCGCGGCGGTTCCAATGCGGTGAGGTTGAACGCGATGACGGCGGTTGTCGACAAGCTCGAGCGCGTCGACGAGGGCGCGACTGGATCACGGCGCGCGCCGAAGTGCTCAGTAGCGGCGACCTCGACGAGAAACGTCGCCTCTCGTCGCCTACGGCCCGTCCTGACAGCCTGAGCGACCGACCGCGATTAGCACCCTCAATGCTCGTCATCGAGTCGCACGAGGCTCTCCGGGGCCGGCGGCACGGAACCCGCGGCGCGGCCGGTCGGTATCGATCGCGAGGCCCGGGATACGAGCAGCGATACCCAAGACCGCATCCGGCAACCGTGTCAGTCGGAGACGACACGTCGGCGCAGCCGTGCCCGGGTCTTCCGGATCCGGTGATGCAGCCGCGGAAACCGCGCTGCGCAGGGGCGCTGCGCAGGGGCGTTGCGCAGGGGCGCTGCGCAGACGCGTTGCGCAGAGTTCTGCTAACTCGACTGGTGGTCGCAGACCGCGTGTCCAGACCCTTGTCCAGACGCGCGTCGAGGCCTCGACGCGCCGCGCGTGCCGTGTCCCGCATCGCCGATGCATCGGTGTGCGGAACTTTGCGGGTCGTCATCCGACATGAGAGCCGATGAACAGCTAGAGCGTGTTGACAATTCTTTCGTTGGCGTTGTCGCGTTTCGGGCGTCGGGCGCGCTAATCATCGGTATGGGTGAGTTGCACAACGACGAGCACGAACAAGAGGCAGGACGGGACGCACGCGGAGCGGAAGGCCGAGTGCAAAAGAGCGCGGCCCCCGATAAGCCCGGCGCGACGGCAGCTGCTCAGTCCGGACCAGCTCGCGTCGTACCTCGGCGTTCCGTTGGCGACGGTCTATCGCTGGCGGAGTCGACGCGAAGGGCCGCTTGGTATCCGAGTCGGGCGCCACGTGCGCTTCCGCCCCCACGACGTCGAACGCCGGCTCGACCAAAACCGCGAGCGCCGGCCGTAGGCTCACACCGAGGAGAACATCGATTGCCTTACGTAGAGAAGCGGAACCGCAAACGCGCAGACGGCTCCCACGCCGACGCCACGTGGCGCGCCCGATACCGCGGGCCCGACGGGCGCGAGCGCTCGCAGACATTCGCGACCAAGTCGGCTGCGCGGCAGTGGCTCGCGACCGTCGAGACGTCAAAGGCGCGCGACCAATGGATCGACCCGAAGCTCGGGAAAACACCTTGCAGCGCGTACATCGATTCCTGGCTCGAGACGAAAGTCGATGTCGCCGCGTCGACGAAGCTCAACATCGAGGGACGAATCAAGAAGCACATCCGCCCGTTCTTCGAGAAGATGTCCGTCAACGCCGTTCGACCGGCGGACGCTCGCGCGTTCGTCGCCGGGCTCGTCGGAGCTGGACTGGCGCCGGCGACCGTGAAAGGCATCACGCTGACCGCATCGCAAGTCTTCGCGCAGGCGGTCGACGACAACATGATCGCTCGGTCGCCGTTCGCAAAGTTTGCGCTCCCCGGCGAGCGGCACCACGAGGAGGTTCAGTTCCTCACCGCACAGCAGGTCAACTCGCTCGCTTCTGCTATCGACGACCGGTACCGAGCGGCGATCTACCTCAGCGCCTACGGAGGTCTTCGGGCTGGTGAGCTCTGGGCCCTACGCGTTGAGCGGCTGAACATCCTCGCGGCGACCGTCGATATCGTCGCCTCAATGAGCGAGGCCGGCGGGCTGCAATCCGGACCTACCAAGACGGGCAAGGTTCGCACGATCACGGTCCCCCGCTTTCGTGCCCAGATGCTCAGCGAGCACATCGGCCGGTACCCCTCGACGGACGGCTGGCTCTTCACCGCGGCCGAGGGTGGCCCGGTCCATCACCACAATTTCCGGAGGCGGCATTACACGCCGGCGGTCAGGCGCGCCGACCTGCCTCAAGGCCTGAGGTTCCACGACCTTCGACACACGTGCGCGGCGCTCCTCATTGCTGCCGGTCGACACCTCGAGGAGGTCAAGATCTACCTCGGGCACTCCTCGATTCGCGTCACGAGCGATCGATACGGTCACCTGTTCCCCGGCGCGCATGCGGCCATCGCCGAAGCGGTCGACGCGACGTACCGCGAAGCTCCCGCGGCCCCGCCGCGGCCCCGCATCGAAATCGCGCTTCCCCCGGACGCGCGTCAGCGGCCCCGGAGGACCGCTGACCTGCACGTTCTTCGCACTCTTCGAGAGCGGACGACGGGATTCGAACCCGCGACCCCAACCTTGGCAAGGTTGTGCTCTACCAGCTGAGCCACGTCCGCGTAGGGCCGCAAGTATACAAGCGGCCCGCACGATTGGTGAGACGGCCGGTAGCCTCGGCCGCCTGACCGAAGGGGCCTCATGCTGATCGGATACTTCGGCGGAGACACCGCCGGGCGCACCATCGACGATGTCGTCGCGGCGGCGCGAGCCGCCGAGCAGGACGGCTTCTCGACCTTCGCGATGTCCCAGATCTTCGGCCTCGACACCATGGGCGTACTCGCGGTCGTCGGCCGTGAGGTGCCGCGCATCGAGCTCGCCACCGGCGTCGTCCCCACCTACGGACGCCATCCGATCACGATGGCGCAGCAGGCGCTCACCGTGCAGGCCGCGAGCGGCGGGCGGTTCGCGCTCGGCATCGGGCTCTCGCACCAGATGGTGATCGAAAATATGTTCGGCATGTCGTTCGACAAGCCGTTGCGTCACATGCGCGAGTACCTCGCCGTGCTGATGCCCCTCCTAACCGACGGGAAGGCCGACGTCGACGGCGAGACCATCTCGACGCACGCGGCGATCGATGTCGCCGACCGCACCGCGCCGTCGGTGATGATCGCGGCGCTGGGCCCGAAGATGCTCGAGCTCGCCGGAAGCGTCACCGACGGCACCGTCACCTGGATGACCGGACCCGCGACGCTCTCGTCGCACGTCGTGCCGACCATCACCGCCGCCGCCGAACGTGCGGGCCGGCCCGCGCCGCGCGTGGTCGTCGCCCTGCCGATCTGCGTGACCGCCAACGTCGACGCCGCGCGCGACCGCGCGGCCCAGGACTTTCAGGTGTACGGCTTCCTGCCGTCGTACCGGGCAATGCTCGACCGCGAAGGTGCGGCCGGTCCCGCCGACGTCGCGGTCGTCGGCGACGAGGCGACGGTCACCAAGGAGCTCGGGCGGATCGCCGACTCCGGCGCGACCGAGTTCGTGGCGTCGATCTTCGGAGAGCGAGACGAGCGAGCGGAGACCCGCGCGCTCCTGAAGTCGATGATCTGAGCGACGGGCTCGAGCACACCCGATGGCCGACGACCGCCGCTCGCCCCTCGATCTGCTCGAGGCGCTCACCGTGCAAGAGGTGGAGATCGGTCCCGATTTTCGCCACCTCGAGATCTACACGATGCGCGGTCTCGTCACGCTGTTGTGGCACGGCCCCGTCGACGCCCACGACGTGCTCGTGACCTGCGGCGGCGGCATGGGCAGCCTGCTCGGTCCGGCCGAAGGCTTGTACCACGACCTCGGCGTCTCGCTCGCGGCGCACGGGATCGGGACCGTGCGCGTCGGCTACCGCAAGCCGAACGATCTCCCGCGTTGCGTACACGACGTCGCCGCGGCCGCCGACCTTGCCGGGCGGCGCGGCGCGCGCCGCTTCGTCGTGATGGGGCATTCGTTCGGCGGCGCGGTCGCCATCCAGGTCGGCGCGGTCCTGGGGACGCACGCGGCGGGCGTGATCACGCTCTCGACCCAGTCGGCCGGTTGCGAAGTCGCGGCCGAACTCGGTGACACGCCGCTGCTGTTGTTGCACGGCACCAACGACGAGATCCTGCCGCCCGAGACGAGCGCCGTCGTGCAGATGCTCGCGGGCCACGGTGAGATCGTGTTGCTCCCCGGATCCGGACATCTCCTGAGCGAAGCGGCCGGCGAGATACGCGAGCGGCTCGACGAATGGATCGGCGAACGCTTCGCCCACTGAGCACATCGCGGTGGCGTGATCAAGTACCCGTTACTTTGGCGACGATCGGCGCGAACTCGTCGATGTTGTCGTCGCCGACGATCACGTACGACAGTCCCCAGCGCTCGCGACGCTCGTGCAGCTGCTCGATGATCTCGGTCTCAGTGCCGACCAGCGCGGCGCCCGATGCGAGTGCTTCCTCGGGTGATACGCCGAAGCCGGGCGCCATCGCCTTGGCCAGCTTCATGCGATCGTCGGTGACCTTGCAGATGAAGAAGCGCATCTGGATCTCGATGTCGTCGATGCGCTTCCCCGCGGCGTCGCGGATCCAGCCGATCTTGCGGTCGGTCTGATCCTGCAATGAGTCGGTCGCGGCTTCGAGACCGATCTCGCCCGCGCGCAGGTTCGGGTTCACACCGACGATGTCAGCCTCGCGGGCGGCGATCGACAGGACGCGCTTGCCGCCGCCGCCGACGAGGATCGGAAGGTGCGCCTGCGCGGGCTTGGGGTACGACGCGTAGTCGGTGATCCGGTAGTGCTCGCCGTGATAGGTGAACTTCTCGCCCGTGAAGCACTGCTTGATGACGTGCAGGGCCTCTTCGAACCGGTCGACGCGCACCGCGGGCGGGTCGTACTGCAAGCCGAGCGCGTCGTAGTCGGTCTTCATCCAGCCCGCGCCGACGCCGAGCTCGAGCCGGCCGTCGCACAGGACGTCGATCGTCGCCGACTCCTTGGCCAGGATTGCCGGGTGCTTGTAGTCGTTGTCGAAGACGAGCGCGCCGATCCGCAATGTCGTGGTGTGCGCGGCCGCCATCGCGATCGCGGGCAGCGGTGCCAACTCCTCACCGAAGTGGTCGGGCATGAACAGCGTCGAGTACCCGAGATCTTCGAGCTTGCGCGCTTTGTCGCGCCAGGCGCTCGCCGACTCGCATTGTGAGATCTGCACTCCAAATCGAAACGGCTTCGTCATGTTGGATCTCCTAGGTACCCGCGAGGCGCGCCACGACGGGCGCCAATGTTTCCGTGGCCTCTACCGGGACCACGATGTACGACATCTGCCAGCGCTCGCGCCGGCGTTCGAGCAGTTCTGCTATTCCATCGCGCGAACCGACGAGCGTGGCAGGCGCGAGCTGCGCGTCGTCTTCCGACACGTCGAACGACTGTGCGATTGCCTTGACGATCCCGGACGCGTCGTTGGTGACGTGCACGAAACCCAGCAACGTCTGGATCTCGAGATCGTCGAACCGATCACCCGCCGCCTCGCGCAGCCATGCCAGCTTCTGATCCGTCGCCGCGGGGACGAGTGACTGCGCGGTCTCGCGTGACTCGCCCTCCCCCGAGCGGAGATTGGCGTTGATCCCGACGATCTGCGCCTCGCGCGCCGCGAGCCCGAGGATCTTCTTCCCGCCGCCACCGATCAGGAACGGCGGGCCCGGACGCTGCACGGGCTTGGGCATCCCGTCGAGCTCGGTGATGCGATAGTGCTCGCCGCCGAACGAGAACGGCCCGTCGGCGAACAAACCCTTCAACACGGCGATCGACTCGGCCAGCCGCGCGATGCGAACGCCCGGGCGGTCGAGCGGGATGCCTGCCTTCTCGTAGTCGGCGGTCATCCAACCCGCGCCGATGCCGAGCTCGAGGCGACCGTCGGAGAGGAGATCGAGCGTCGCCATCTCGCGCGCCAGCACGACGGGATGCTTGTAGTCGTTCCCGAGCACCAGTGGCCCGACTCGCAGCGTGTCGGTGACCGCGGCGATGTGGGCGAGCGCGACCGTGGGCGCAAGGTCGTGCTCGATGAAGTGGTCGGGAACGAAGAACGTCGAGTACCCGAGCGCCTCCGCCTTGCGCGCCTGCTCGGTCAGCTCCTTGCCCGAGCCACATTTCGGAGCGATGACGGCAAAGCGAAACCTGCGATCGTGCATATGTGGTGCCGGACCCTATCCCGCGTCAGCCGGTGGATCCCCAGCCCTGCAGACCGCGCTCGGTGTCGTCGAGATCCGTCACCTCGTCCCACTCGACCGCCTCGAACTGTTGGATCACGAGTTGGGCGATCCGGGCGCCGCGACTCACCTTGAACGGCTCCGCGGGATCGAGATTCACGAGCAGCACGCGAATCTCGTCGCGGTAGCCGGCGTCGACGAGACCCGGCGTGTTCAAGCACGTCACGCCGTGGCGGAGCGCGAGACCCGAGCGCGGCTGGACGAAGCCGGCGTAGCCAGCAGGGATCGCGATCGCGATGCCGGTCGGCACGAGCGCCCGACCGCCGCGCGGTTCCAACTCGAGGTCGGTCGCGGCGTAGAGGTCGATCCCTGCATCACCCGCGTGTTGCGGCGCCGGGAGCGGCAGCCCTGGATCGAGCCGCCGGATCGGAATGCGCATGGCGTGAAGCTACGTGAGATCGAGGAGGTCGGCCACGAGCGACGCGTGCTGCACCGGGTCGAGCGTGGCGCGGTGGCTGTACGCCGCATGATCGACGATCACGTGCACCGGACCCTTCTCGAATGCGGCCACCTGCTCCGGCGAGAACACGAAGCGCACGTAGTGCACGGCGGCGGTCGTGTCGTCGCGCGTCAGCCGTTCTTCGTCCTCGTCCGACGGCTTGCCGTACACGACGACTCCGTCGGGCAACTCGAACCCGACGTGGAACTCGATGCCCACGAGGCGCGGGAGCCACTCGCGCAACTGCTCCTCGGAGGTCAGCTCGAGGAACAACGTTCCCGACAGTTGGCCGGCCTCGGGAATGAGGTCGTTGTACGTGTCGACCTCGTGCGCGATCTGCTCGTCACGGAGCATGCGCTCGGCCCGCGCCATCTCCTGCACCTGCCAGCGCATCGTCTCGGTGTTCTCGAACAGGATCGTGAGGATCGGACCCAGCGCGACCCGGCGCGTTCGCTTCAGCTCGATGATGCGTTGGCGGAACTCGGCGCGTTCCCGTTCGTAGGCGCGCAGGTCGACGATGTCGTCGACGGTCAGCTTGCGCACGTCATACCTCCTCGATGCCGCCGGCGCGAGCGAGCACCGCTCGACTACGACACCTTGGCCCCGCTCGACCCGCGTGTCGGCCTGGTCGCCGGACGCGGGATCGAGCGGATCGTAAAGGTGAACGGCCACTCGCCTTCGAGTGCCTAGCTCTAGCTGATCGATTCGAGCGCAGCCTGGAACCGACCGGCGTGACTCTTCTCGGCGCGGGCCAGCGTCTCGAGCCACTCGGCCACTTCCTCGAGTCCCTCGTCACGCGCGGTGCGCGCAAAGCCCGGGTACATCTCGGTGTACTCGTAGGTCTCGCCGGCGACTGCCGACTTGAGGTTGTCTTCGCTGCCGCCGACCGGAACGCCGGTGGCCGGGTCGCCGACCTCGGCGAGGAAGTCGAAGTGACCGAACGCGTGGCCGGTCTCGCCTTCGGCAACCGAGCGGAAGAGCGCGGCTACGTCGGGGTGACCCTCGACGTCAGCCTTTTGCGCGAAGTAGAGGTAGCGGCGGTTGGCCTGGCTCTCGCCGGCGAACGCCGCCTTCAAGTTCTCGTGGGTCTGGGTTCCGTCCAATTTCGGCATTACTTCTCCTTGGGGCTGTGAGGTTGGGATTTGGCCTATCGGGAACTACGACGCGATCTACGCGCAGTCGTCGCAACGACCGCGGAAGATCACCTGGACTGCGTCGACGGTGAAATCACGGCGATAGCGATTGGGGACGCGCAGACCGTCGAACTCGACGGGCAGGTCGCGCACCCGGCCACACGACGAGCACACGAGGTGGTGGTGATGGTCTTCGACATTCGGATCGACGCGCAACGAGCCGGTGCCGAGATCGAGCACGTCGACCTCACCGAGCGCTTCGAGATCGTGCACGGTTTGGTAGACGGTCTTGAGCGACATGGTGGGCATCTCGGCCTGGGCCCGCTCGTAGAGCGATTCGACCGTCGGGTGCGAGTCGTTGGCTTGCAGCAGCCCGAAGATCATCTGCCGCTGAAGCGTGACCCGCAGGCCCCGCTCGCGAAAGAGGTCGGTGAGCTGTTCCGTCGTCTTCATGACAGAGGGAAGCTACCAACAATCATTGTCGATAAGCAACTCGGGCGGCGGGCAGGCGGTTCCGTGCGCGAGGCTCGGCGTCGATGCTCCTCGTCAGCGGAATCTTGGAGAACGCAGCCCGGGTCGCGCCGGATGCGATCGCGGCCACGCTCGACGACGGTTCACTCGCGTTCGGCGAGATCGAACACCGCGCGACCCGCATTGCGCACGCGCTCCTCGCGTCCGGCGTGGGGCGCGGCGACCGGGTGCTGTGGTGGGGCGACACCTCGCTCGAAGCGATCCCCATCTTCGCGGCCCTGGCCAAGATCGGCGCGGTCTTCGCGCCGCTGAACGCGCGGGCATCGCTCGAGGAGGTCAAGCCGGTCGCCGAATACGCGCGGCCCCGACTCGTCCTCGGCGGTGGCAGTCACGCCGAAGCGGCCGGCGCGCTCGCGCGCGACCTCGGGGTTCCGGGTGCGGTCGAGGCCAACGACTCCAACGCGTGGCCGGACACCGCGCCGGACGTGACGGTCGACGAGCGCGACCCGCACGTCATCTTCTTCACCAGCGGCAGCACCGGCCGGCCCAAGGGTGTCGTGTTGTCGCACCGGGCCAACTGGCTGCGCACGTTCGTGGGTGCGACGTCGAGCCCCGGCGGTGGCGGGACGGTGTGCATGTTCCCGCTGTTCCACATGGCGGGATGGACGATCGCGCTCGGCGCCTGGCAGGCCCGGCGCGCGGTTCACTTCGTGCGCGTTCCCGATGCGCCCACGCTGCTGGAGACCGCGGCCCGCCACCGGGCGGCGCGCCTCTATTGCATCCCCGCGGTCTGGGGTCGGGTACTCGAGCACGGCGTCGGCGGTTATGACCTGTCCGCGCTGGTCGAGGCCGACACCGGAACATCGGTGACGCCGCCCGAGCTCCTCGCCGCCATCAAGGACGTTCTGCCGCAGACGGTGACGCGCGTGTTTTACGGCTCGACCGAAGCCGGGCCGACGCTCGCGCTCGCCGACGTCGATCTCGCGCGCAAGCCGGGAAGCGTCGGCGTCGCGCAGCCCGGCGTCGAGGTGCGGCTCGACGAGCGCGGAGAAGTGTGCGCCCGCAGCCCGTTCCTCATGGACGGCTACTTCGACGATCCCGACGCAACGAGCGAGGCGCTCGTCGACGGCTGGTACCACACGGGCGACCTCGGCGCGCTTGACGCCGACGGGTACGTGTCGATCGTGGGCCGCGCCCGCGACGTGATCCGCACCGGCGGTGAGACGGTGGCGCCACCCGAGGTCGAGCAGGTGCTCGGCACCCATCCCGACATCGCCGAGGTGGCCGTGGTCGGCGTTCCCGACGCGGAATGGGGCGAGGTCGTGACCGCGGTCGTCGTCGTGCGGCCGGGCGGATCAATGACCGTCGAGGTGCTGCGGGCGCACTGCGAAGGCCGGCTGGCCGGGTTCAAACAGCCGCGACGGCTCGCGATCGTCGACGCCCTCCCCCGCACGGCGGCCACCGGCCAGATCCAACGTCCACTTCTGGTCGAGCGCCTCCAGCAGGCGCACGGTCCATCAAACTGAGTTCGGCCCGTTGTAGAAAACATCCCGCCGCGGCGGCCGCGCGCGTGGCCTGCTCGACATCCATGCCGATCTCTCTGACGAGACCGCGGACGACAGCATCAGGATCGAGACCACACCGCAGGAGGAGAGATGCTGCGTGCGTGCCCGCGATGTAGGTCATACCGATTCATCGACGCAATACCCTCACGATCAGGGCCGGAAGTCCCAACCCCGGTGCGCCGTGTGGCGGGTGACGGCGTCCGCCGCGCCGACGCGGCTCAGTACCCGCGGTACGTGATCGCGATCTTCGTCCTGCCGTCGGTACCGCTTCGGTCCCGCACCACCGAAGCTTCAGCCGGGCATTGGCGGGCCCTTGGTTGACCTCTCCTCGGGATCGGGAATACTGTTCCGGCTGTGCAGAACGTTGTTCCGGCGATCGAGGAGACCATTGCCGAGCGGGGGGTTGCCGACCGCCGGGCGACCTACGCGAGCGAGGCGCGCCGGCTGATCGACGCCGCGTTCGTCGTCATGCGCCGCAGCGGCAGCATCGATCCGCAGGTGCGCGCGATCGTCCGGGAAGCCGACCTCTCGAACCAGGCCTTCTACCGGCACTTCCCGTCGAAGGACGCGCTCCTCCTCGCGGTGCTCGCCGACGGGCAACACCAACTCGTGGCGCACCTCCGGCAGCGCATGTCGAGCGCGTCGGAACCCGCCGAACAGGTGCAGCGGTGGATCGCCGGCGTCATGGCCCAAGCGCGCGATCGCGACGCGGCCGAGGCGACGCGCCCGTTCGCGTGCAACAGCGGCCGGCTCGCTGATCTCTTCCCCGCCGATCTCGCCGCGAGCCGCGCCGAGCTGGCCGCGTCGCTCGCGCCCGCGGTCCACGCGCGGGGTGGGTCCGACGAAGACGCCGAGCTGATCCGGGATCTCGCGCTCGCGCGCATGAACGACGCGATCGCGCACCGGCGGATCCCGTCGCGCAGTGAAGTGCAACGGCTGGTGGACTTCTGTCTCGCCGGCATCAACGGGACGGGGTGACGTGGAACGCGAGCTGTTGATCACGGGCATCGGTGGCCAGGGAGTGCAACTGGTAGCGCAAGTGCTGGCGCGTGCCGCCGCACTCGAAGGCCGGAGCGTGATGCTGCTCGGCCTCTACGGCGGCATGATGCGGGGCGGCAACACCGACAGCACCGTCGTCGTCGGTGACGGACCGATCGAGGCGCCGCCGGTCGTACCCAAAGCGTGGTCGGCGATCGCGATGCACGACGAGTACTGGGCACCGCTCGAGCCCAAGCTCCGGCCCGGCGGTCTCGTCCTGGTGAACGACACGACGTTCGCGGCCGAGGTGACCGCTCCGGTGACGTTGGTCCGGCTGGCGGCGACCACCGTCGCCACCGACCTCGGGAACCCGCTCGGCGGTTCGATGGTGATGCTCGGCGCGTACGCGGGAACGACCGGCATCGTCGAACAGGCGTCGCTCATCGAGGCGATGCGCCAGTCGATTCCGCCGTACCGCACGCAGCACATCGAGTCGAACGAGCGCGCGCTCGTCGCGGGTTGGGATCTCCTTCCTCCGAACGTGCACCCGGCCTGGGAAAGGAGCGCGGCGCATGCCTAGCTCGGACACGAGGTTGATCAAGAGCCGCGGCACCGTCACTATCGACGTCGACCACTGCAAGGGATGCGACCTCTGCATTCCCGCGTGCCCGCCCGGCGTGCTCGCGATGTCGGCCGCGGTGAATCACATGGGCTACCGCTACCCCGAGCTCTACCCCGGCTGCACCGGCTGCGCCGCCTGCTCCTACGTATGCCCCGACTTCGTGTTCGAGGTGTTCCGCTTCGAGACACCGGTCATCACCGAGGTAACCGCATGACCGCGACCCAGACGTCACCGCGCGTGCTCATGGAAGGATCCGAGGCGCTGGCGCGCGCTGCGATCGTCTCCGGGTGTCGCTTCTTCGCGGGCTACCCGATGACGCCGTTCACCGAGGTGCTCGAGCACTTCGCCAAGTTGCTCCCCGACGTCGGCGGCGTGTGCATCAACGCCGAGTCGGAGCTCGAAGCGGTGGGCATGACGTGGGGCGCGTTGTCGACAGGTGCGAGGGCAGCGACCGGTTCGACCGGCCAGGGACTCTCGCTGATGCAGGAGTCGTTCTCGGAGATCACGCTCGCCGAGCTGCCGATGGTCGTGTTCAACATGGCGCGCGGCCAGCAGGACTACTACCAGGCGACCCGGGGCGGCGGTCACGGCGATTATCGCCACATCGTGCTCGCGCCCCAGGACGTGACCGAGGGCGTCGAGCTCGTGCAGCTCGCGTTCCACCTCGCCGACAAGTGGCGCAATCCCGCGCTCGTGTACGGCGACTACCTGATCGCGCACACGCAGGAAGCGCTGTCGATCGAGCCGATCTCGTTTCCCGAGCTACCGGCCAAGGACTGGGCGGTCGACGGGACGATGTCGGGGAGCGGCGTGAGTCGCGCGGTCACTCCGCTCGGCGTGAGCAAGGTCGGCCAGCGCGCGCTCGGCCAGGAGGGCAAGGCGCAGTACATCGCAACCAAGCTCCCGCTCATCGAGCGCGAGGTACGGGTGGAGACCGGCTTTCTCGACGACGCGGAAACGATCGTCGTCGCGTTCGGCTCCCCCGCCAAGTTCGTGAAGTACGCGATCCGCCAGCTGCGCACCGCCGGCCATCGCGTCGGCTACATCCGGCCGATCACGCTGTGGCCGTTCCCCTACGAAACGGTTGCCGACGCGGCAAGCGGATCGAACGTGCGGCGCATCGGCAGCTTCGAGCTGTCGGCGGGCCAAATGATCGACGACGTGCGCATCGGTGTGGCCGGCCGCGTCCCGGTCGCCTTCATCGGTGGCGTCTCGACCGACCACTCGGGTTTCGGAGTCGGGCGGATCCTCGACGTCGACCTGATACGGGAGCGGTTGCTCGCACTGCACGAAGACCGCGAGCTCCCCGTCATCCCCGGCTACGAAGTCAACAGCTACACGCTCCAGGCCCACCAAGCGGAGGCAACCCGATGACCACGACGACCCCGCCGGTTGGCCCCGTACTCGACACCGCGCACGCGCCCTCGGTCGCGGCGCGCATGGTGGAGGCCCAGAAGCCCGATCTTCTGCTCACCCAGGAGCACCACATGTGTCCCGGTTGCGGCGAGCCCGTCGCGATCCGTCAGTTCCTGGAGACGATCACGCAGCTCGACGCGGTCGAGCGCGCGATCGGCGTCGCGGGCATCGGCTGCTACACGTCGTTCTCGGGGACGATGGACGTCGACCTCGTGCAGGCGCTGCACGGCCGCGCGCCGTCGGTGGCGACCGGCGTGAAGCGCATGCTCCCCGAAGCGCTGGTGTTCACGTTGCAAGGCGACGGCGACATGGTGAACGAGGGCCTACAGGAAGTCATCCACACCGCGGCCCGCGGCGAGAACGTCACGTGCATCCTGTTGAACAACGGCGTGTTCGGCGAGACCGGCGGTCACATGACCGCGACCACGGTGATCGGGCAGCGCACGAAGAACTCGATCGACGGGCGCGACGCCGAATACCACGGCTACCCGATTCTGATCGGCGACCTGATCGCACAGCTCCAAGGCGCGGCGTACGTCGCGCGCGGTTCGGTGCACAACGCGGGATCGGTCGCCCGGACCCAGAAGATGTTCAAGCGGGCGTTCGAGTCGCAGCTCGCGGGTGAGGGATTCTCGTTCGTCGAGGTGCTCACGATGTGCCCGACCGGGTGGTTCATCCCGACGGCCGAGGGCCCCGACTACATGACCGAGACGCTGGGCGAGGTCCACATCATGGGCGAGCTCAAGGTCGACGGGAAGGTCCGCACCACCGACGAGCTCCACGCCGAGAACGTCCACAAGCAACGCGAGATCGAAGCAGCCCTCGCGAGCGGCGGCCTCGAGAAGGATCACCAACGCCCAATCTGATTGGGCGGTGCGGGGTCAAATACGCGCACCAACGCCCAATCTGATTGGTCGCTCCGAGCATCTATACGCGCACGAACGCCCAATCACATGGGTCGTTTCGTGGCTAGGGTGACGCTCGTGTCAGGTTTTCGAGCTCGAGGGAACGATGGATTTCCGCTACCCGCCTGAGGCCGAGGCCTTTCGGATCGAGTTTCGGGCGTGGCTCGACGCCAATCTTCCCGCCGACGTTCTCGGCCGCGGCCTCGCCGGCTCGCTCGAGGTCGACGGCTCGACGCTCGACAGCTTGCGGGCTTGGAACCGCACCCTCGCCGAGGCGCGCTACGCGGCAATCGCGTGGCCCGAGGAATGGGGTGGCCGAGGCGCGGGGGTCATGGAGCAGGTCGTGTACGCGGAGGAGATGCACCGGGCCCATGCGCCGGGCACGCTCAACCCGCTCGGCTTGTCGAACATCGCGCCGGCGATCATCGAGCACGGCACCGAAGAGCAGAAGCGAACGCTCCTCCCTCGCATGCTCCGCGGCGACGACATCTGGTGCCAGGGCTTCTCCGAACCGACCGCGGGCTCCGACCTCGCGTCGCTGCGGATGCAAGCGGTGCGCGACGGCGAGTGCTGGATCGTCAACGGCCAAAAGACGTGGAACACGCTCGGGCACATGGCGAACTGGTGCGAGCTGCTCGTTCGGACCGACCCGACGGTGCCCAAGCACAAGGGGATCACCTGTCTGCTCGTCGACATGACGCTGCCCGGCGTCGAAGTGCGTCCGCTCGTCACGATCACCGGCGACAAGGAGTTCAACGAGATCTTCTTCACCGACGTACGCGTCCCCGTCGACTGCACGCTCGGCCCGGTAAACGAAGGCTGGCGGGTTGCGATGACGACGCTCGCCTACGAGCGCGGCACCGTCGCCAAGCTCCACATGGGTACCCGAGGGAAGATCGCGCGTCTCATCGACGAAGCGCGCACGATCCCGCTCGGCGACGGCCGCACGGCCACCGACGACCCGGTGCTGCGGGAGAAGATCGCGGCGACGTATCTCGACGGCGAGCTGCTCAAGCTGATCTCCGACCGCGCGCTGTCGGCCGAGCTCCACGGGCGCGCCATGGGTCCCGAAGGAAGCATCGCCAAGCTGGTCTGGAGCGAGACCGAGCAACACGTGACCGAGCTCGCGTCCGACATTCTCGGTCCCGATGCGTTGAGCGGCCCGTGGGCGCGCGACCGCGTCTACAGCCGCGCGCTGACGATCGCGGGCGGCACCACGCAAGTGAACAAGAACATCCTCGCCCAAAGGATGCTCGGGTTGCCGCGAGCGTAAGCGAGCGCAACCCGGCCGTTAGGGGCGGTGGCCGGGGCGCGGTATTGGGGGGATGCTCGGGTGCCGCGCAAGTAACGCCGAGCGAACAAGCGAGTCAGCCGGTGGACGGCATCTGGCCGTTGCGCGTCGCCAAGGTCTCGCCGGGTGCGAGCGGGAAGTGGCACGCGACGAACTGGCCGGGCGCCATCTCGCGGATCTGCGGTTCTTCGGCCGCGCACTTGTCCTGCGCCTTCGGGCACCGGGTTCGGAACCGGCAACCGCTCGGCGGCGCGACGGGCGACGGGATCTCCCCCGCGAGCGCGGGCCGCTCCTCCGGCTTCACGTTCGGGTCCGGTACCGGGATCGCGGCGAGCAGGCCCGCGGTGTAGGGATGCGACGGTGCCTTGTAGAGCGCGTCGGGCGACCCGACCTCGCAGATCTTGCCGAGGTACATCACGACAATGCGGTCGCTGACGTTCTTCACGACCGCGAGGTCGTGCGCGATGAAGATCAACGTGAGGCCGTAACGCTTCTTCATGTCTTCGAGCAGGTTGAGGATCTGCGCCTGGACCGACACGTCGAGGGCCGATACCGGCTCGTCGCAGATGATCAGCTTCGGATCGGTCACGACGGCCCGTGCGATCGAGATACGCTGACACTGCCCGCCGGAGAACTGATACGGCCGGCGCCCGCGTTGCTGGCCCGGGTCGAGACCGACCGCGAGCATCGCCTCGTCGATCTTCCGCTCCTGCTCCTCGTCCGATCCGATACCCCAGATCCGCAGGCCCTCACCGATGATGTCCTCGACCTTGCGCCGCGGGTTCAGCGACGAGATCGGGTCTTGGAAGATCATCTTCATGCGAGTGCGCGTCTTGCGCAGCTCCTCGCCGCCCAACTTCGTCATGTCGGCGCCGTCGAACAACACCTGCCCGGAGTTCGGGCGCGGGAGCTGCATGATCGCCTTGCCGGTGGTCGACTTGCCGCAGCCCGACTCGCCGACCAGGCCGAGGGTCTCGCCCTCCATCACATCGATGCTCACGTTGGTGACGGCGTTGACTTTCAAGCCCGAGCGACCGACGGGAAACTCGACGACCAGGTTCTCGACACGCAGCAGCGACTGGTCGGCCGGACGCAGGTGAGCGGTTCCCGACCCGGCCATCAGGCGATCACCGCGTCGACACCGGTGGCGAGCGCGTCCCCGACGCGTGTGACGGTGAGGCCCGTCGCCGTGACACCCGCCGCGAGATTGCGCTCGAGGGCGTCGGTACCGGCCGGCGTGCCCACCGGATAGAAGCACCGGAATGCGTGGCCCGGCGTCGTCTCATCGCTGAGCGCCGGTTCCTCGGCGATGCATTTGGGCTGCGCAAACCCGCACCGAGCCGCGAACTTGCAACCGACCGGCGGCGAGACGAGGTCGGGTGGGCGGCCACTGATCGCGTCGAGCCGGGTGTGGCTCGGCTGCGAGAGCTTGGGGATGGACTTCAACAGCGCCTCGGTGTACGGATGGCGCGTCTCCGAGAACAGCGTGCGGGTCGATGCATACTCGACGATCTGTCCGGCGTACATCACGCCGGTGTTGTCGGCCCGACCGGCGACGACGCCGAGGTCGTGGGTCACGAGCACCATCGCCATGAAACGCTCGCGTTGCTGAGCCTGCAGCAGATCGAGGATCTGGGCCTGGACGGTTACGTCGAGCGCGGTCGTGGGCTCGTCGGCGAACAGCAGCCGCGGACCACATGCGAGTGCGATGGCGATCATCACGCGCTGCCGCATGCCACCGGAGAGCTGGTGCGGGTACTCCCGCATCCGCCGCTCGGCCTCGGGAATCCCGACCGACTGCAGCAGCGCGAGCGCGGTTTCGTTCGCGTAGTCCTTGGTGACGTCGAGGTGATAGCGGAGCGACTCCGTGATCTGGTTGCCGACGCGCATGACCGGATTGAGCGATGTCATCGGGTCTTGGAACACCATCGACATCTGCGTGCCCCAGTAGCCGCGCATCGTCTCGGTGTCGGCGTCGCCGATCTCGCGACCCTCGAACTTGATACTGCCGTGACGCACCACGTTGTTCGGCAGGAGACCCATGATCGAGCGCGAGAGCACCGACTTGCCCGAACCGGACTCACCGACGATACCGATGGTCTTGCCCCGTTCGAGCGTGAGCGACACACCGTCGACCGCGCGCACGAGGCCGCGCGGCGTCTTGAAGAACGTCTGGACGCCGTTGACGTCGAGGAGCGGACCGTCGAGCGGCGCGTCGGCGAAGCGGTCGTCGATCTGGCGACGGCGACGCGGGCTCACAGCACGCTCTCGCGCACGTCGAAGCGCGCGCGTACCACGTCACCGAGGTAGTTCAGCGAGAGCACGGTGAGGAACAGGCAGACAATCGGCTCGAACACGACCGACGGCTGACTCTGCAGGCTGTTGCGACCTTGGGCGATCAAGCTTCCCCAGGACACGCCCGGGAGGTGCACGCCGACCCCGAGGATCGACAGTCCACCCTCGGCGACCATCGCGACCGCAATGCCGAGCAGCGCGATCGAGAACATCGCGGGCAGCACGTTCGGGAGCACTTCGCGGATCATCACCCGCCGATTGGTCGCGCCCTGGGCACGCGCCGCGAGCACGAACTCGCGTTGCGCCCACTGGAGTGTGTTCGCCCGCGTGATTCGAGCGAGGATCGGCGTCGACACGATTCCGAGCGCGATCACGAGCACCGCCAGCCGGCGCCCGGTGGTGACCGGTACGGGGATGCCCTGTTTGCTGATCGAGTCATTGGCCAGCACCGAGACCAACGCGACCGCGAGCACGAACTGCGGGATCGCCAACAGGATGTTGAACGTGCTCGTGAGCAACGTGTCGATCCGGCCGCGGTAGTAGCCCGCGATCAGTCCCAGCGTCCCACCAAGGACGAGCCCGACTGCCACTGCTCCGATCGCGACGATCAGCGAGCTGCGCGCGCCCTTCGCCAGCTGCAGCAACATGTCGTTGCCGGCCGAATCGCCGCCGAGCGGGTGCCCGCTCACTTTGAACATGCCTCGCGCGGCCAGGAGGCCCGGATTGGTCGGGTTCTTCACGACCATCGGGATGACGATCGCGCAGATCGCCACGAACCCGAGCCAGATGATGCCGAGAATTCCGCCGAGGCCCACCCGCTGCGATCGGGCGCGCACGAACTCCGTGTCGGGCGGCGGGGGTTCGGTCGCGGGGGGCGGCGCGTCGACGGGCGCCGCCACCGTGCTAGGCGAGTGCTCGAGCATCACGAATCCGAGGATCGAGGACGGTGTACAGGATGTCGACGGCGACGTTCACGAGCACGTACCCCACGGCGATCACCGCCACGATGCTCTGGAGCTCCACGAATTGTCTACCGAAGATCGCGAAGAACAACAGCTTCCCCATGCCGGGAATCTCAAAGAGGTTCTCCACTACGATCGTGCCGCCGATGAGCGCACCGATGTTGAGACCGGCGACCGTGAGCAGCGTCAGGCTCGACGGTCGCAACGCGTGCCGCCAGAGAATTCGCCGAGTCGGGATGCCCTTCGACTTCGCCATGAGGATGTAGTCCTCTTGCAAGGTCGCGATCATGTCACTGCGGAGCAGCCGCATGTAAGCGGCAATTTGTCCGACCGCGAGGCTGACCGCGGGCAGGGTGAGGCTCTTGATGTTCTTGACGAAACCGTCGCTGAGATGCGTGAAGCCCGAGGTCGGTAACCATTTGAGCTTGACCCCCACCCAGAACGACAGGACGATCGCGAGGGCGAAGTCGGGCATCGCGATCGACCCGAACGCGGTTGCCGAGATCAGCTTGTCGGTGAGCGTGCCCGAGCGATACGCCGAGAGGATGCCGAGCGGGATCGCGATCACAATGGTCAAGATCATGGCGAAGGCCATCAGCTCGAGCGTGACCGGGAGACTCTGGGCGATCCCGGTCGACACCGCGGACCGGCCCGTGGGCCCCGAGTAGTGCTGGCCGAGATCACCGTGGATGAACCCGCCCAACCAGTGCCAGTACTGCAACAGGAACGGGTCGTCGAGCCCGATCTGGTGCCGTACCTGCGCGAGCTGGGCCGGGCTGGCGAAGCCGACGATGGCAACGACGGGATCGCCCGGCACGAGCTGGATGAGCGAGAACGAGAAGAACGAGACGAATACCAAGACCACGACGAGTTGAATCACACGTCGCAGCGCTACTCGCATCGCTCGCTCCCGTTCGGCCGTGCCGAGGTCTCCCGCGGTCCTCCTGTTACTTCTTCAACCAGAGTCCCGACAGGTCGATCCCGCTCGACAGACCCTCGAACGGCTTGTCATGGTCGGGGCCGGCATCGGGTGACGTGGCGGACGCCAGGTTCGGTCCGAGGACACCCTTGACGTTGGTCTGCGACGGAATCGTCCACAGCGTCCAGTAGCCCCAGCCGTCCCACACCTGCTTCGCGAACTCCTTGTTGATGTCCTCATAGGCCTTCTTGCGCACGTCGGGGTCGGCCGACGCCCGCGCCGTCTCGAAGGCCTTGTTGATGACCTTGTCGTTGAAGTTGCTGAAGTTGACCGGGTTGTCGCAGTTATTGCCGGTGATGCCGGCCGCGTCACCGAGACCGATCTCCGTCGACGTGGAGTTCGGATCACGGCCCACCGCAACGGCGCAGTGCCACCACACCCACTGGGTATCGGGGTCGAAGCCCGGGTGGTTCCGCCAGCCCGACGCTTGGAAGTTCCCCGTGATGGCGTCGTTGATGAGCGTGGCCTCGTCGACCTGCTTGATGTTCATGCTCATGCCGGCGTTCTGCGCGTACCTCCCGATGAGCTGCGCGTTCGTGAGCGAGATCGGGTCGGATCCGGCGCTAAAGGTGAACGACAGGGGCTGACCGGTCGCCTGCGTGTACTTCTTGGCGTAGTCCTTCGCCTTGACCGGGTTGTACGTCGGCAGGTGCGTATCGGCGACGTAGCCGAGGGTGCCAGGACCGAACGGACCCGACGCGAGCTGGAGCAGTCCCTTGTTGGCGATGCGGTTGTACTCCTCGCGGTCGACGGCATAGGCGAATGCGAGCCGGGCATTGATGTTGTCGAACGGCGGCTTCGAGTCGTTGAACAACGTGTACGCGACCTCGGGGAACTTGCCCGACTTCAACATGGCGAGGCCGCCCCCGTCGACCTTGGACTGGAGCTGGTCGATCGCCACGGTGTCGTCGCTGAGCGTGAGATCGAACAGCTTTGTCGTCAGGCCGTTCACGAGCGTGGTGGTCTCGGTTACGGGCTTGAAGGTGATCTTGTCGAGGTACGGAAGCCGCTGGCCGTACTGGTCCTTGCGCCAGTAGTTCTCGTTCTTGACGACGGTCAGGTGATCGTTGCGCTGCCAGTCGTGCTCGAACTTGAACGGGCCGGTGCCGATCATGTCCTCGAAGCAATTGGCACCGTCGTGCAGCTGCTTCTCCGCCATGATGCCGAGGCGGCCGTAGCTGTAGAGGCTGGCGGGGAACGAGGACCAGGGCCCGATCATGTCGACCTTGACGGTCATCGGGTCGGTCACCGTAATCGCTTTGACGTTGTCGAACACGAACGTGAACAGCAGCGGCTTGCGCAGCGGCTGGCCGTCCGGGCCTTTCGCCGCAAACTCGCCGCCGTAGGCGTCGAGGTTGTCCTTGACCACCGCGGCATTGAGCGGAGTGCCGTCGTGGAACTTGATGCCGGAGCGGATGTGGATCGTCCACGAGGTGAAGTCGGCGTTGGGCGTGATCTTGTCGGCGAGGCTGGGTACGTACTCGTTCTTGTCGTTCGGGACCGCGAGGTAGTCGTAGATCGCGCGTGCCACCTGAATGCCCGACACCGCGAGCTGGGCCTCGGGGAGGCACCATCCACCGGTGCTCTCGGCCGGGAGGGCCATCGTGACCGCGCCTCCGGGCGTGGGCTTGCCTTCGTTCGGGTTCCCGCCGCTCACGCCCTGCGTCGTGGAAGTGCCGCCCCCCTTGGGCGTGCTGCTCCCCCCGCACGCGGCGATCAGCATGGCCATGACGAGTGCGATGGCGACCGCCCCGCCGACACTCCGCTTGCGCGACCCGAGAACTGATCTCACGTTTTCCCCCATATGGCTATGAAGCCGGCTCGCTCACCGGCATTGTCACGTGACGAGTGTGACCGTCGTCACAGTGGATGGTACCGGCGCAACCTAAGGAACGGACAGCGCCTCTGTCAATCACCCGAAAGGTGTCTACCAGGACGCTTGGTTCACGCGTTGCTCGCCCATCGGGCCCTCGACGGTGATCGTTTCGAGGCGCACCGTTGTGCCGACGACCTCGGACGACTCCGCCGCGAGGCACAGCGCGGGGTCGCGCACCTGGGCGTAGGTACGTGAGCCGCCGGGGAGATCGCACACCAGCAGCGCCCACTCGGGTTGTCCGTCCCGGCCGTGCACCACCGAATACGCGCCGACGGTGGCATCGCCATCGTGCTCCGCGACCACGCGGGCGCGGCCGGCCCGGTCGGCGACGCGTTGCGCCTCGGCCGCCGCGGGCGGCGCGACTGGCCCCGGTGCAGCGGCATACACGCCGTAGACGTGCTTGGTCATGTGCATGCCGACGCCGCTCACAATGCCGGCCGTCTCGCGGTCGGCGCGCAGCTTCTCGACCATCGCCGCGATCGAATGCGTGAGATATCCGCTCGCCGGCCCGCCGTGATACGGCAGTCCGCCGGTCACGGTCAGGCCCCGCGGATCGTCAGCCGCGAGACCCAGCGCGTCGCGGGCGAAGTGCAGCGAGCTGGCAAAACACGAGTAGAGGTCGAGATAGCCGACGTCGTCGATGCCGATGTTCGCGGCGCGCATCGCTTCCGCCGCGGCCGCGGCCATCGCGGGCGAGCGGCCCAGGTCGGCATGCTCGGCGACCAGCACGGGGTCGCGGGCGTAACACCAACCGCGGGGGTAGACGCGTCGCTCGGACGGGACACCCAAGGTGTCGGCGCGCCCGTGGGTTGCGAGCACGAGCGCGCCCGCCATGTCGACATTCATCACCGACACCATGTACTTCGTGTACGGATAGCCGACCATCCGGTTGTCGGGCCGCGCGTCGACGATCTCCCGCGCCGACCGTTCGACCCGGTACCACGCGTTCGGATTGCGGGCCGCGATCTGCGTCATCGGCGCCAGCATCTCGCCGATCTGCGCGCGGTAGTCGTCGAGACCGATGCCGAGCTCGGCGCGCCGGGCGCTGTCGAAGACCGCGAACGTGAGCCACGCCTGGAACACCTCGTGCGCGACCTCGACCGGATCGGGAGCCGACTCCCACGGGAACGGCCGCTTGTCGGCGGGTGGGAAGGAGCCGACCCAGCGTTCGCCGGCGCGCTTGCGCTGCCGCTTGGTGGCCAGCGCTTCCGCGCTCGTGATGAGCGCGAGATCCATCTCGCCGCGGAGCATCGCCTCGGACGTCTCGTTGACGAGCTGTTGCGTCGTCGTCCCGCCGATGCCGGAGTAATGGCGATGACGCGGGTCGGCGCCGATGCGTTGGGCGAGCCGGGCGACCGGGTCGTCGTACTGCCACGTCTGGCAATAGACGATCTGGACGCTGTCGAGCGCGGCGAGCAGATCAGCCTCCCCGGCGTGCGTCGCGCCGACATCGGTCGCGGCTTGCCGCGCGACGTGCTCCCACATGTCCAGCGGCTCGGGCGCGCCCGCGGGGCCGGCGTCCTCGGGATGCCACGTGTGCGCCGCGACCCCGATGATGCACGGCGTCCGCGGATCGACCTTCTCGGTCATTTGGCTTGCCACACCGGCTTGCGCTTCTCGGCGAAGGCCTTCGGTCCTTCCTTGGCGTCCTCGGTCTGGAAGATCGTGCTCGAGATGCGGCTCTCCTTCTCGAACGCGGTGCGCAATTCCTTGCCCAAACGGGTGAGCACCTCGACGCTCGCCGCGATCGCGCCCTGTGCCGTCGCCGGGTCGGCGGGATCGATCCGCTCCAGCGCGGCGCGCAGCGCGCGTGCCGCTTCGCGGAGCTGGGTGATCGCGTCCTCGTCGACGTACAGACCTTTGAGCGCGCTCTCCTTGGTCGCCTGCACGGCCAGGGGCGCGTTGGCGATGATGCGCGCCGCGTAGGCACGGGCTGCGTCGAGAAGCTCGTCGCGCGGGACGATCGCGTTCAGCAACCCCATCTCGTAGGCGCGCTCGGCCGGGATGAGGTCGGCGCAGAGGAGGAATTCCATCGCCTGCGCCCACGGGATCTGCCGGGGCAGGCGCACGGTCGTTCCGCCGCCCGCGAAGAGCCCCCGCTTGGGCTCCATCACCGCGAACTTCGCCTCCGGGCACGCGATCCGGATGTCGCAGCCCCCGAGCATCTCCATCCCGCCCGCGGTGCAGAACCCGTTGACCGCCGCGATGATCGGCTTGTACAGGGGCCAGTTGCGCAACACCGACCGGGTGCCGTCGTCGAGGCGATACCCGTCGACCTCGCTCAGGCCCTTCTCGGCGATCTCCTTTTGGAACTTGGTGATCTCGGGGATGTACGTCTTCAGGTCGGCGCCCGCGAAGAACGACTCACCGACGCCGGTGATGATCGCCACCCACGCCTGGTCGTCGGCCTCGAAGCGCTCCCACGCTTCGCGCAGCGCCTTGAAGTGCGCCATGTCGGCCGCGTTGCGGGCCTCGGGCCGGTCGATCGTGATGATGACGACGTGCTCGTCGTCGGTCTCGTAGTGAATGGGCATGGTCGGACGTTAGGTTCAACCTGACGTCCGCGTCATACGCGTGCGAGGATGAAGCGTGGCCGACCGGCACAAGGCATTAGTGACTGCGCCGTTCCGCGGCGAGGGCTGGGACACGCTCAACGCCCTGGTCGACGTGGTGTACGACCCCTGGATCGATCACGTCCCCCTCCGCCTCATGAACGGCGAGCAGCTCGCGGCGCGGCTGCGCGAAGAGGGTGCTGACATCCTCATCGTCGAGTCCGATTCCGTGAAGGGCCCGGTGTTCGACGTTCCGTTGCTGATGATCGGCTCGTGCCGGGGCGACCCCAACAACGTCGACGTCGAAGCCGCGACGAAAGCCGGGATTCCGGTGCTGCGCGCGCCGGGCCGCAACGCCGACGCGGTGGCCGAGATCACGATCGCGCTGCTGTTCGCGGCGAACCGGTTCATCGTGCCCGCCGACCACGACGTGCGCGCCGACGAGGTCTACGCGGGCGGCCGGATCCCCTACCAGCGCTACCGCGCCTGGCAACTCGCGGGGCGCACGGCCGGGATCATCGGCCTGGGCGCGGTCGGGCGCGCGACCAAGTGGCGCTTCGAGGGGCTCGGCCTGCGGGTGCTCTCCTTCGACCCGTACAACCCCGAGGCCACGCACCATTCCACGGCCGAGCTGCAGGAGATGCTCGCCGAGTGCGATGTCGTCTCCATGCACGCGATGGTGACGCCCGAGACGGAGCGACTCATGGGCGCGGCCCAGTTCGCGGCGATGAAGCCGGGCGCGATCTACGTGAACTCGGCGCGCGCGTTGCTGCACGACACCGACGCGCTGGTGGACTCGCTGTTGTCGGGACATCTCGCCGGCGCCGGCCTCGATCACTTCGAGGGTGAGCACCTCCCGCCGGACCATCCCTTGTGCGCGATGCCGAACGTCGTGTTGACGCCGCACATCGGCGGCGCGACCTACGACACCGAGGCCAACCACTCGAAGCTCATCGCCGACGACGTCGCGCGCATCCTGCGCGGCGACAAGCCGGTCAACTGCGTGAACCCGGAGGTGCTCTGAGATGGCAGCCAGGCGCAGTCCGGAGGTCCGGGCGCAGAATCGACAGGTTGTTCGTGTTGGAGGACCGGAGGGCGCAGCCGCATGAGCACGCTGAAGGGAACTGCAGAGGAGATCAAGGCCGATCTGCTGTGGGTCGCGCAGGAGAGCCTGCGGTCGAACCTCGTGCACGGCACCGCCGGCAACTTCTCGGCGCGCCTGCCCGACGGGAACGTCGCGCTCACCCCGTCGTCGCTCGAGTACGACACGATGACGCTCGACGACCTCGTCGTCTGCGACCTCGACGGCAACGTGGTGGAGGGCACCCGCAGCCCGACGACCGAGAAGATGCTGCACCTCGCGTGCCTGAAGGCCTACGACGACATCCACGCGGTCATCCACTGTCACGCCAAGTTCTGCACGATGTTCGCGATCACGCACCAGCCGATCCCCTGCGTGATCGAAGAGGTCGAGGCGTTCGTGGGCGGCGACGTGCCGGTCGCCAACTACAAGTTCACCGGGTCACAGGATCTGGCCGACGAGGTGTCGAAGTGGGTCGGCGACCGAGCGGCGGTGTTGATGGCGAATCACGGGCTGCTGACGGTCGGCAAGTCGCCCAGGGACGCCCTGAAGATCGCCAACCTCGTGGAGATCACCGCGGAGATGGTGCACGGCGCCCGGGTGCTCGGTGAGCTCGTTCCCCTCCCCGACAAGACCCGCCAGAAGATGGCCCCAATCTACAAGATGCTCCGCGGCATGTAGCCAAACGCCCAATGTGATTGGGCGCTGGTGCGCGTATACGACACAGGAACGCCCAATCTGATTGGGCGTTTGGTCACTTCTTGCGGACGAGGGTGAGGCCGGCGGCGATCGGGAGCATCACGGCTTCGACGCGGTCGTCGGCGGCGACGAGGTCGTTGAAGGCCCGGATGGCCTTGGTGTTGTCGTCGTCGGCGTCGGGCTGGACCACACGGCCGTCCCAGAGCACGTTGTCGACGAGCAGCACGCCGTTCGGGTGGAGCCGGCGGAGGATCTCCTCGTAGTACACGGGGTACCCGGGCTTGTCGGCGTCGATGAACGCGAGGTCGATCGTCTCCTCGTCCGGGAGTGACCGCAACGTGTCGGCACCCGGCGCGAGCCGCAGCTCGATCCGGTCCTGCACTCCCGCGGTCGCCCAGGCCCGGCGCGCGATGGTGGTCCATTCGTCGGAGACGTCGCAGCACAAGAGGTGACCGTCGGCCGGCAGGCCCCGCGCGATACACAACGACGAGTACCCCGTGAACGTGCCGACCTCCACGGCGGAGCGCGCGCCGACGAGCCGCGTCAGCAACGTGAGGAACGCGCCCTGCTCGGGTGCGATCTGCATGCCCGCGACCGGTCCCAGCGCGCGCGTCTCCTCGATGAGCGCAAGCTGGACCGCGTCGGGCGGGCTCCCGTGCCCGACGAGATACTCCGCGAGCTCGGGCGTCAGCAGGAACGACTTGGGGGCAACTCCGGCGTTGGTCATCGCGGGAAACTATCCCGCCCGATGGATCCTCTTTGGCGCCGGAGCCTGACACGCGCGTCAGCAAGCGCCTACGATCCGCCGACAGGACGATCGGCCGCGTCGGGGAGATCTGTGGACGCACCAGACGAGGCGACACCCACTCCCGACAGGCCGACTCCCGAGGGCGGAGCCCCGAACGCGGCCGCGCTCGCCTCGGCTGTGCTCGACGAGGAGGCCGCGCGCCAGGAGGCGCAGGCCCGGGCGTCCGAGCAGGTGATCTTCCCCGACGACATGCTCCCGGGCGTCGAGTCGGAACCAGTCGACTTCACCGAGGCGTTCGCCAAAGGCGGGCGGTTGATGTTCGTGATCCTCGGGCTGCTCATCTCGCTCGACCAGCTCACCCTCAACGCGGTGCAGACCATCGGGCCCGAGCTGCGGCGCACATTCGGCATCAGCAACGGCACCGTCGTGTTCATCGGCACCGCGTCGGGCCTGTTCTTCGCGCTGGGCGCGATCCCGCTGGGCTGGCTCGCCGACCGCCGCAAACGGGTACCGATCGTCGGCACGACGAGCGTCCTCGGCGCGCTCTTCACGTTCGCGACCGGCGCCGCCGTCGGCTCGTTCATGTTGTTCTGGACGATCTGCCTCACCGGCATCACCAAGGCCAACGACATCGCGGTGCATCCGTCGCTGATCGCCGACAACTACCCCATCGGCATCCGCGCCCGGATGTCGGCCGTGATGGGCCTCGGCCAGCAGATCCTCGGCAACCTCAGCCCGCTGCTCGTCGGCCTCATCGCGAACTACGCCGACCACCGCACCGGCGGCCACGAAGGCTGGCGGTGGGCGTTCTACATCCTCGGCATCCCGGGCTTGCTCGTCGCCGGCCTCGCGTTCTTCATCAAGGAACCGCCGCGCGGCCAGTACGAGAAGGACGACGTGCTCGGCGAGGTCATTGAGGACGACAACCCCGCGCAACCGTCGATGGAAGCCGCGTTCACGCGCCTCAAGAAGATCGCAACCATCCGGACGTCGATCGCCGCGTTCGCCGCGCTCGGCTTCGGGCTGTTCGCACTCGGCAGCCTGCAGGTGCTGTACCTGAACGACACACTGGGCGTGAAGAACATCGTGGAGCGCGGCTTCGTTCTGAGTCTGGCCGGCTGGTGCGCGGTGCCGTTCCTCTATCCGGTCGGCCGCTACTTCGACCGCACCTACCGCAAGGACCCGGCCAAGGCGCTGGTGATCGTGGGGGCGCTCATCCTGCCGTCGGCGCTGTTCACGCCGTTGCAGGTCTCGACGAACAGCGTGCCGATGTTCGTGATCCTCGGGATTCCCCAAGCAGTGCTCACGGCGTGCGCCTTCGCGATGGTCACGCCGGTGCTGCAGGCCGTGTGCCCCTACCGCCTGCGCGGCCTCGGCACCGCGATGGGCGTGATGTACGTGGTGTTCATCGGCGGGTTCGCGGGTGGAATACTCGCCGACTTCTTCACCAACCAGTTCAACGTGCGCAGCGCGGTGCTCATCCTCGGGATCCCCTCGAGCATCATCGGCGGCCTCTTGTTGATGAACGGGGCGCGCCACATCCGCCACGACCTTTCTCTCGTGGTCGAGGAATTGCTCGAGGAGCAGGACGAGTACCGCAAGCGCGCCGAGCTCGGCGCCCGCACGCCCGTGCTCCAGATGGCCAACACCGATTTCTCCTACGGCCCGGTGCAGGTGCTCTTCGACGTGAACTTCGAGATCCACGAGGGCGAGTGCGTCGCGCTGCTCGGCACCAACGGCGCCGGGAAGTCGACGATCCTGCGCGTCGTCAGCGGCCTCGAGGTGCCCGAGCGCGGCGTCGTACGGCTGAACGGCCGCAACATCACGTACGTCGCCCCCGAGCAACGCGCCCGCATGGGCATCGTGCAGCTGCCCGGCGGCAAAGGCGTGTTCCCGAGCCTCACGATCGACCAGAACCTCGCGATCAGCTCCCGGCTCGCCGGCGGCACGCACGCGGAGGTCGAGCAACGCATCACCGACGTGCTCGCGCTCTTCCCCGAGCTCGCGGATCGGCGCAAGCAACCGGCGCGCAGCCTCTCCGGCGGCCAGCAGCAGATGCTCGCGCTGGCGCGCGTGCTCATGCACGACCCCGAGATACTGTTGATCGACGAGCTGTCGCTCGGTCTCGCTCCCGTCGTCGTGCAGCGCATGCTCGAGATCGTCGATCAGCTCAAGGGCCGCGGACAGACGATGCTCATCGTCGAGCAGTCGCTCAACGTCGCGCTGGCGATTGCCGACCGGGCGATCTTCCTCGAGAAGGGCGAAGTTCGCTTCGAAGGACCGGCGCAAGAGCTGTTGGAGCGCGACGACCTCGCGCGCGCGGTGTTCTTCGGGACCGAAGGCGGCTGATGCTCGGCTCCCTCCTGCATCCGCACATCTACACGAACAACCTGTTGTTCCTCGGGTTGGTGAACGGCCTGACTACCGCGCTCATCGCGATGGGAATCGTGCTCGTCTACCGCTCCAGCCGGGTCATCAACTTCGCGGTCGGTGATCTCGGCGTGCCCGCGGCGGCGATCCTCGCGGAGGTGGTGGGGAGGAGCCACTGGCCGTACTGGTTCGCGCTCCTCGGCGCGTTGCTCGTGGGCACGCTCTCGGGGACGATCGTGGAGATCGCGATCATCCGGCGGCTCTCGAAAGCGCCGCGCGTGATCGTGCTCGTCGCGACGATCGGCATCGCCGAGGTCGCGCAGGCGGTGACGCACACGCTCCCCGACTACCGCTCCGGAAGCAACCTCGTCGGATATCCCAGCCCGATGAACTCGCACTGGCTGATCGGCAATGTCGGCTTCGGTTTGTTCCGCGTCCACAACATCACGGTCACCGGATCCGAATTGCTCGCCGTCATCGTGGTGCCGCTGATCGCGCTGGGTCTGTGGTGGCTGCTCGGGCATACCCACTTCGGCGAAGCGGTCCGGGCGACGGCGACCAACGCCGACCTCGCCCGGCTCACCGGCGTGAGCCCCAAGCTCGTGGCCACCGCGATCTGGACGATAGCCGGCTTCCTGTCGGCGGTGTCGGTGATCCTCTACGCGACGCTCAACTCGTCGGCCGAGCTCGTCTCCATCGGCCCGCAGACGCTGCTCATCGGACTGACGGCCGCGCTCATCGGCGGGATGACTTCGTTCCCGCGAGCGTTCGCCGGGGCGATCGCGATCGGCATCTTCAACCAGGTCCTCACGTACAACTTCACCGAGAACAGCAGCCTCGTGCAGTTCGTGCTCTTCATCCTCGTGCTCCTGCTCGTCGCGCGCATGAGCCGCGCCGACGACGCGGGCGGCGAGAGCTTCGCGTTCGCTCCCCGCGTGCCACCGGTACCCGAGCGGCTCCGTGAGATCTGGTGGGTGCGCCGCATGCCTCACGTGCTGGCCGGCGTTGCGTTGCTCGCCGCGATCGTGCTGCCGCTCGCGGTACACCAGTCGGCGCACCATCTCACGTACTCGATCATCGTCGGTTTCGCGATCTGCGCGGTGTCCGTGACCGTGCTCACCGGTTGGGGCGGCCAGCTTTCGCTCGGCCAGATGGCCTTCGCCGGTATCGGCGCGTTGAGTGCGGCCGCCTTCTCCCGCGGCGTCACCATGAACATCGGTTGGCGATCTCATCGCATCTTCAACGGCGCGCTCCAACCGTTCCCGTTCGTGATGACGCTCGGCCTGGCGGTCGTCGCGTTCCTCGTCGCGCAGACCACCTGGCGCCAACGCTGGCGTTCGACCCGACTGCGCCTCGCGATCGTCGGCATCTTCGCCGCACTCGCGCTGGAGCCGTTGTTCGCGGGGCGGGTCATCCAATCGACGATCCGGCCCATGCCGTTCGTGCTCGACATCTTCTGCGGCGCGCTCGTCGCGTGCTTCGTCGCGGTTCTCGTCGGGGCGGGCGCGTTGCGCGTGAAGGGACTGCTGCTGGCGATCAGCACGATGGCCTTCGCGATCGCGGCGCAGAGCTACCTCTTCAGCCGCCCGATCTTCACCGGCGTCGCCGACTCCCTGACCGTCAGCTTCCCGAGGGGGAAGCTCGGGCCGTTCAACCTCGCGCATCTGAACCGCAACTACTACTTCTTCGTGCTCCTCTGCCTGATCGTGGTGCTCGCCGTTGCCGGCCACCTGCGCCGGACGGGGGTCGGCCGCATGATCATCGGCGTGCGCGAGAACGAGCAGGCCGCGGCCGCGCTGACCGTGTCGCCGACGAAGGCGAAGTTGACCGCGTTCGCGCTCGGCGGCTTCATCGCCGGTCTCGGCGGCGCGCTGCTCGGCGGGGTTGCGGTGACGATCGCGTACGGCGAGCGGTTCTTCACCGTCCCCGACTCGTTCAATGTCGTCGCGATCGCAGTGATCGGCGGGTTGGGGAGCCTCGCGGGCGCGGTCACGGGCGCGTTGTGGGTGATCGGCCTGCCCGCGTTCTGGCCCAACAACCAGACCGTGCTCCTCCTCACGTCGGGCATCGGCCTGTTGATCGTCTTGCTCTACTTCCCCGGCGGCTTCACGCAGCTGGGTTACTCGTTGCGGGGTTCGATCCTCCGTTGGCTGGAGCAGCGCCTCCCCGAACAGCAGCTGAAGACCCGCACCGCGCCACCGGCATCGCTCACTCGGATCGCGACGCCTGGTTCGTTGACACTCAACGACGACGGCAGCGTGCTCGCCACCCGCGCGCTCACCGTTCGATACGGCGGGATCGTCGCGGTGGACGCGGTCGACTTCCACGCGGATCCCGGTGAGGTGATCGGGCTCATCGGCACCAACGGTGCCGGGAAGTCGACGCTGCTCAACGCCATCGGCGGTTTCGCTCCCTTCTCCGGCACCGTCGAGCTGCTCGGACGCGACATCTCGAAGCTGCCCGCGCATTACCGCGCCCGGGCCGGGCTCGGCCGCACGTTCCAAGCGGCGACGCTGTTCCCCGAGTTGACCGTGCGCGAGACCGTGCAACTCGCGTTGGAAGCCCGCAAGGCAACGTCGTTCTGGGGGTCCGTGCTGTGGCTGCCGTCCGCGATCCGCTCCGAGCGGGCCAAGCGGTCCGAAGCGGCAGAGCTGATCGACTTCCTCGGGCTCGGGCGCTACGCCGACCGTTTCATCGCGGAGCTGTCGACCGGGACGCGGCGGATCGTGGAGCTCGCGTCGGTGCTCGCGGTCGCGCCCCGCGTGCTGTGCCTCGACGAGCCGACGGCCGGGGTCGCGCAGCGCGAGGCCGAAGCGTTCGGACCGTTGATCAAACGCGTGCAGCAGGAGCTCGACGCCACGCTCGTCGTCGTCGAGCACGACCTCCCGATGATCCTCGCGTTGAGCGACCGCGTGTACTGCATGGAGGCGGGCAAGGTGATCGCAAACGGAACGCCTGCCGACGTGCGCAACAACCCGCTCGTCGTCTCCTCGTACCTCGGCACCGACGAGCGCGCCATCCAACGCAGCAACGCCTGACCCCTTCGCGGCTTATGGCCGATGCGTCGGTGGACCACATCTTGTGTGGGTCAGCGACGCATCAAGGTTAGGAGCCGCTTACGTCCTGGGTTGGGGTGAGGTGGCGCCAGTCGCCGATGGGCTTGACGGTCGGGTCGAAGGCCACGAGACCGAAGGTGTCGTCGGCGTCGTACTTGCCCGTGTGCAACGACGCGTCGTCGGTGTTCATGACCTCGATCGGGCCGAAGTCGTTGACCGTCGACACCCAGTTGGCGTTGTTCAGGTTCTTTCCGACCCGCTCGGCAATCGTGCGGAACATCGTCACGAACGAGCAGGCGTTCTCGGCGTTGCCGTAGATGTCGTTCTGCTTCCCGTTCGGCAGCTTCACGACGACGTTGGGCAACGGGATCGTGATGCCGGTCTGCTTCTCGAAGATCTTCTTGCAGTACGTGTAGTGCGGCGTCTTCGAGTGCTCGAGGCCGATCCGGCCCTCCGCGGTGATGATGCCGTCGTAGGGGTTCGGGACGACGTGCGCCTTCACGCTGTCCTGGCCACCACCGGCAACGTCGGTGGTGTCGGAGATCAGCAGCATGTCGGGGATCGCAGCCTTGACCTTGGTGACGAACTGCTTCGACGACGGCGCTGCGCCGACGAGGATCAAGGCGTTCACGTGTTCGGACTTCCAGCGTTCGATGAAGCTGTCGAGCTGCGTCTGCGCCGCCTGGGTGTCGAGCCCGCTGATCGACAAGACCGCCTCGGAGCCTTGCTCCACACCGATTGCATCGAGCGTCGGCGTGACGACCGACTTGACCCGCCCCGTCGAGGTGGTCTCGGTGAGCACTCCGACCTTCTTCCCGTCGAGCGTGTGACGCGCCTTCACCAGTTCCATGATCACCTTCAGCCGGCGGTCGGGCGTGATGTTCCCCGTCAACAGCAATCCCGGCGGCGACTTGTCGATCATCTCCTGGCTCACGCCATCGGTGATGAGCACCGTCTTGTGCTGCTTGGTGATGCATTGCCGAGCGTCACCCGCGGGGTCGTACATGCTGCCGATCACCGCAAACACGTGCGCGTCCTCGGTGAACGAGATGCACGCCGCGATCCCGAGGTCGAACGGCACCGGGCACACCGACTTGTACACGGGCACGATCTTGCGGCCGTTGATCCCGCCGTGCTCGTTGATGTCGTCGATGAACGCCTGGTACGCCTGTTCCTGGTTGACGTAGATCGAGTCGACCGCGCCCTCGATGCACGTGAAGTCGACCATCTGCACACCGAGCCTGATCTCGGTCTTGGTGACACCGGTGCCCAGGCCGGGAACGTCGACGACCTTGCGACTCGTGGTCGGCGTCGTCGTAGACGGCGAGCTCTTCGAGACACCGCTCCCGCACGCGCCGAGCACGATCGCGAACACAACGGCTAACACGACGGTCCGGCGCACGAGACCGACGTTACGCCAGGGCAACCAGCTCCACGAGGTCGTCGGACCAGTGGTCGACGGTGCCGTCGGGCATGACGAGCACCCGGTCGGGCTCGAGCTCGGTGACGAATTCGGTGTCGTGGCTCACGAGCACCATCGCGCCCTTCCACGTGCGGAGGGCGGCACCGATGGCCGCGCGCGATGGCGGATCGAGGTTGTTGGTCGGCTCGTCGAGCAGCAGAAGATTGTGCTTCCCGGCAACCAGCATCGTGAGCGCAAGCTTGGTCTTCTCGCCGCCGGAGAGCGTGCTCGCGTCCTGGAACACGATCTCACCGTGGAGACCGAACATCCCGAGCAGCGACCGCAGGTACTGGTCGGGTTCCGCGCTCACATCTCGCATGTGCGCCAGGACGTTGCGGCCCGCGCGGATGCCTTCGTGCTCCTGCGCGTAGTAGCCGAGCGAAACCTGATGGCCGAGCGCGACGGTTCCGAGATCGGCCTCGAGCTCCCCCACCAGCGTCTTGAGCAGTGTCGTCTTGCCCGCGCCGTTGAGACCGAGCACGAGCATGCGCTCGCCGCGGCCGACGTCGAAGGTCACGTCTTCGAACACCGTCTTGCGCCCGAACGCCTTCGCCAGGTCGGCGACCTCGAGTGCCACTCGACCGGCACGCGGAGGCTCGGGCAGCCGCACGCGCACCTTGCGCTCGGCGCGCGCCGCGGTCACGCGGTTGGCGGCCAGCTTCTCGACGCGGTGGTCGAGCGTCTTCGCCGTGCGGGCGCGCTTCTCGGTCTGACCGCGCATCGAATTCGCGAGTGCTTTCAACCGGTCGATCTCGCTCGACTGGCGCGTCGCGAGCTTGGTGCGGCGCTGGGCGTCGTCCTTGCGCGCCACGAGGTACTGCGAGTACGTGCCCCGGTACTCGACGAGCTCACCCTCGTCGATGTGCAAGACCCGCGTGATCGCCTGGTCGAGCAACTCGAGGTCGTGACTGATGACGAGGAGGCCACCGCGGAACGACCGCAGGAACTGCATCAGCCATTGCTTCGCGTCGATGTCGAGGTGGTTGGTGGGCTCGTCGAGCAGGAGGAGATCGCTGCCGGCAAACAGGATCCGCGTGAGCTCGACCCGCCGGCGCTCGCCACCGGACAATGCAGTGATCGGAAGGTCGAGCCGGTCGGCGCCGAGCCCGAGGCCCGCGGCGATCCGGCGCACCTCGGAGTCAGCCGCGTAGCCGCCGGCGTTGCGGAACGCGTCTTCGGCGTCGCTGTAGCGGCGGACGTTCCGCGGCGACGCGTCGTCGGCCATGCTGCGGTGGAGCTCGTCGAGCCGGCGGGTCGCGGCGTCGAGGCCGCGGGCCGACAGCACGTGCGCGATCGCGGTGCCGTCGAGGCCGGCGCCGCGCGGCGACGGGTCCTGCGAGAGGTAACCCACCGCGCCAGTACGCGCGACCACTCCGGCCGCGGCGGGCGCTTCACCCGCGAGGACCTTCAGCAGGGAGGTCTTGCCCACGCCGTTGCGGCCGACCAGTCCGACCTTGTCTCCGGCGCGCAGCGAGAGCGATGCGGTCAACGTGTACCGGCCACCCACTTCCACCGAGAGATCGCGAACCTGGAGCACAGGTGATTGTCGCGTAGATGCTCCCGCGGCCGGTCACATTTGGCCGGGCACCTCGGGATCGGAGTCGCCCGCCGCGGCGCCGGCCGGCGGGGTCCGCACCCGCTCGACCAGCACGTCGACGCCCAGGAACACGACCGCGAGCCAACCGAGCGGGCGGCCGAGCGGGAAGAGCGTGGGCCACTCGAAGACGGGCGGGAACCGGAAATGATGCTGGAGGTAGACCATGTAGACCGCCACGACGGCGATCAGCGCGGCCGGTGTCACCGCGACCAGCAACCGCAAGGAGGGTCGCCACTGCACCAACACGACGGCCGCCGCCGCCAGCGCGCCCGCCCACGGGGCGACCACCAGCGTCGCCACGAGGCCGGCGAGGATCGGGACGACGACCCGGGAGCGGCGCGTCGGCGCCAAGGTTCCGCGCGGCCGGGCGGGCCACTCGACGCGCGCATCCGCGTCGGACGGCGCGCCGCCAAGGACATCGACCGCGGCCCGCCCGCGCCGCATCGACCACGCGATGAGCGCGAAGCACAAGAGCGCCGCCAACACTGAGATCCAAATCGCAGCCCAGACCCGGCGTTGCGGCGTCCACTCGATGACGACGTCGAACGACGCGTGTTCCGGCCGCAGCAGCCAGCCGTTGGCGTAGCCGTCGACGAGCCGAGACGAGCCGAGTGAGCCTCCACCCGCGACCGTCGCCTTCCATCCGTCGCTCTGCGACTCGCCCAGCACGAGCCAGAACGGGTCGCGGGCCCCGGAGACGTGCACCCGCATGCGCGTCGCGCCGTTGTGCACCACCGTGACCTTCGGCGCGGTCGCAGACTGCGCACCGAGCAGCGTTACCTGTCCGCCGGCAACCGCGAAGTGGCCGTCGCCCGCCGCCGACGCGAGCACCACCCGATCGAGCTGCACACCGGTGCGGAGACCTTCGGAGGTCCGCACGACGTGAGTGCCGCGCCCGAGCGTGATGGTCGGGACGCGCGACGGATCGCGCGGATCACATGGCGTCACCGCGAGGCCCGACAGGTTGCCGGCCGCTTTCGTGTCACCGGAGACGCGCACGGGAACGGCGTGCCCGTCGATCGACAGCAGATCCGATCGACACGGCGCGGGCATCGCGGCCGGCGCGGGCGCGACGCCCAGTCCGGGGATCCCGAGCTCGGCGATCGCCACGGGTGCCGTCACCTTGTCGCCCGTCGATTCGCGCGTTGCCATCTGCACGCGCGTGCCGATGATCTTGACCCGGACCCGGCGACCCGTCATCGCGGGGAAGCGCAGCGCAACGGTCGTGGTCGCGTTCTCGGGCGTTGCGTCGGCGATCGGCGGCAGGGAGAGAGCCCGCACCGCGCCGTCGACGTCGATCTCGATCGCGGTCGGCACGGAGTGGCGGCCGTCGGCAACGACTTGCAGGTTCATGTGGGAGAACGTGATCGGACGCCGAGACGTGAACTGCACCCACTGTCCGCTGACGTTCACGAAGGGCGTGTTCCACACCGTGGCCGGATTGCCGTCGGCCGCGCTCGCGCCGTGGCACTCCAGGCACGCGGCCAGCGACGCGCTCGCAGTCGCGGTGACGGTCGATCCCATGCCGAGCGCGGCGTCGATCACACGGTCCGGAGCCGCGGGGTTCACGCCGGCGCGCCCCGTCAATGCGAACGAGCGTGATCCGGGAAGCGTGAACGTACGCGCGAGCGCGGGCTCGGGATCGGTGCGCGGCGGTATGCCCCGCACCGCGTCACGCGACATCAGGATGATCAGCGGGTGCTTCGCAACGTCGGGGCCGAGCGCACCGAGCAGGTCTTGCGGCATCTGCTCGACCTCCTCGACGCGCACGTCGTGGCGGGCGTGCACGTCGCGCACGCGGATCTCGGCCAGCCCGACGCCGTCGGCACCAGCGAAGAGCTTGCGGCGAGGATCATTCACTGCGGTGATCCGGATCTCGAGGGTCGAGAAGCGGCGCCGGGTGAACGAGATCGTCTGGCCCTTTGCCGCCCGCGACGACGCGTCGAGCGTTGCCGCCTGTGGGGATCCGCCGTCGAAGCGCAGGGCGACCTTGGTGAGCCACCGGTTGCGGCTGCTGGTGAGCGGCTGCACCAGGTTGACATGGTCGGCGGTGATCGGGGCCGCGAGCTGCAGACGAATGCGCTGGCCGACGGCATTCCCGAGCGCGGCCGCCCTCCACGCGGTTGTCACGTCACCGTCGAGCGCGCGCGCCGCCCGGTCTTCGGGCGTGTAGCTGATGGTGTTCCCGTACGCGCTGGCCTGGATCGACTTGATGCCGCGTTGTTGGGTCGTCGTGAGCGCGCTCGCCGCCTGACCCGGGAACAACGGGAGCCGGGCGTCGTTCGGGTCGTTGACGAGCGGCTTCTCCCCCGCCTGCTCCGTGTAGCCGACGTTGTCGAGCACCGTGCTCCATATCCGGGCCCGGCTCCGGTTCTCGTCGGTCACGACGAGGGTGGCGTCCGGCGCAACCGCGGCCCGCAACTTCGCTCGGGTCGGGTACGAGGCGCTGTATTGCGTCACGCCCACGCTCGCGAGCAGGCCCATATCCGCAACGTCGACCAGGCCCTCGCCGTCGCCCGCGATCATCAATGAGCTCGTCGCCGGCTCCGCGCGCACGATCGCAGAGGGATCGTCGACCGGGTAGACGACGACGGGATTGAGCAGCGGTTCGTTCGCGGGCGCCGCGAGATCGACCTCGTCTTCCTCGCGCGAGCCCGGCAAGGGGTTCGCCAGGGCCGGCGGTGCGGGCGAACCGAAGCCGATCGGGCGCCCGAGACCGGGGGTCTGGGCGAACAGGCGATTGATCTCGCGCGGCGCGACGAGGTTGTAGCGCTGCGACTGGATGTCGTTGCGCAACACCACGGCACCGATGCCCATTCGCCGGAGCACTGCCGCGATCCCGGCCGGATCCGCGAGGCGTTCCTGGAACCGGCGATCGAGCGCGTTCAGGAGATCCGCCGTGCCCGCGGTGCCGTAGGGAATCAATTCCCGCGCCACGTACGGGCGATCCATGAGGCCGGGCGTGATCGGATCGACGGTGTTGCCCCATGCGTAGGCCGCGAAGTCGGCGCCGGGCGCCTCGAGCACGCGCGTCGAGTGGACCTGCGAATCGAGATGCTTGATCGCCGTTTTCCAATACGCCGGCACCTGCTCGGACCGCTCGAGGTTCTTCCCGTAGTAGCTGCCGTCGAACAGGGCCGGCAGGTTCACGACGACGAGCAGCATCACGATGCCGACCCCGGCCGCCCCGAGCACCGACTGCCCGCGCCGACGCAAGGCCGCGAAGATCGCGTTCAGGCCGACGCCGAGCAGCACGGCGAGCGCGAGCACGACCAGCGGAACCGCGCGCGCCGTGCTCCGCAGCGCGAGGCCTGCACTCGAGCTGTTGGCGAAGGCTTTGAAGATCGCACCGAGCGGCGTCGGGTGCGCGTACGGCGACGGGCCCACCGCGATGATCATCCCGGCGATGAGGAGCACGACGAAGAACAAGCGGTGGCGCCACCGAAGGATGCCGGCGACGAGCAGGCTCGCAACGACGAGGCCGTACCCGGCGAGCAGCACCACGGGTCGCTGCGTGTACTGGTTCGCCGACTCGATCCACGGCCCGACCCGATCGCCGCCGTAGAAGAACCAGTAGCCGAGACCGCGCAGAATCTCGTTGGGCGACGACGCGGTGGCGACCGCCCGCACGGTTTCGGTGTACTTCAGGATGTCGAGGCCGTACGTGCCCTGCATCTCGAGCCCGGCGATCCACCACAGCGAGGTGACGAGCGTCAGCACACCGATGCGCGCGGTCACGCCGAGCGCGCGTCTCCAATCCACCTCCCGGTCGACCAACCACGCGTACGCGATCCACAGCACCGCACCGAGTCCCGCGAAGATCAACGCGGTCGCGTTGACACCGCCGATCACCTGCACGACGAGCGCGAACGTCGCGGGGTATCTCCAACCCCCGTCGCGCAGCGCCTTGCGCGTGAGGCCGATCATCCACGGCAGCGCCGCGAAGGGCAGGAGCAGCACCGATATCCGCGCCGAGTAGTCGAGCGTGTACGGCGTGAACATGTAGGCGACGGCGGCCACCACCACGCCCGGTCCGCGGATGCCGAACGTTCGGAGCAGGTACAACACGCCCGCGCCCGCGAAGAACAGGATCGAACCGAGCCACAGCCGTTGCGCGACCCAATCGGGCACGCCGATCCTGTCGAGGATCCAGTAGTACGGACCCATCGGGAACAGGTAGCCGATGTTCTGGTGCGTGACCGTGCCCATGCCGATGTGCGGGTCCCACATCGACGCGGCACGCGCGAGCAACCGGCCCGGATCGAGATAGAGATACTGCTTGGTGTCGGCCGCGACCTTTCCGGGGTCACTGCGCAACACCGGGCCGTACGCGGCGAGCGCGAGCAGCACGTACCCCGCGGTCGACCGCGGCCACGCCCGAGCTGCTGCCGGCTCGGCCTCCGCGGCCGACCGCTCGCCGGGGGCGGTCACGACCGGCGGCGCCGCAGGGCTTCGTTCGCGAGCACCTCGAGCGTGCCCCGCGCAGTCGCTTCCCAGCTGTACCCGCTCGCGTGGGTGAGCGCGCGCGCCGAGAACGACGCGCGGAGGTCGTTGTCGGTGAGCACCCGTTCGATCGCGGGCCCGAGCTGCGCGGGATCGGCGACGAGGAGCCCGGTGTGCTCGTGCACGATCGCGTCGGCGTGACCGGCGATGCGCGTGGCGACCGCGGGCGTGCCGCAGGCCGCGGCCTCAGTGATCGTCATGCCCCATCCCTCGTGCGCCGACGCGCTGGCGAGCACCCACGCCCGCCGGTAGAGATCGACCAGGGCCGCGTCGTCGACCCGCCCCGCGAACGTGAGCCAGTCGTCGGCGCCGACCTCGCGCGCGTGCGTCGCGAGCGACTCGCGCTCGTAGCCTTCTCCCACGAGCACCACGCGCAGCGTCGAAACCCGCGGCCGGATCCCCGCCAGCGCGTCGATGAGGAGGTGCAGCCGCTTCACCGGGACGAGTCGGCCCACGGCAACCACCAGCGGCGTCGGGCTGCGTTCTCCGCCCGGCGCGAATCTCGCATCCACGCCCGGCGGTACGACCGTGATCTGCTCGGGTGTCATGTGCAACTTCTGCACGAGCTCCTTTTTCGACGAGCTCGACAGCGTGACGATCGGGGTCCGCCGGTACAGGCGCGGCGCGATCCCGAACTCGATGCGCCGGCCCAGCCGCGCCAATCGCGGCGGCAACGTCATGTCCCACATCGTGTCGTGCACGTGGTGCAGCCACGTGACCGTCGGCCGGCGCGCCCACACGGGCGAGAAGAACGGCATCCCGTTCCAGATCTCGACCAGCCCGTCGCTCGCGCCGTGCCAACCCATCATCTCGCTGAACGCGGCGCGCGGAAACACGAGATAGCGACCCGCTTTGCGGATCACGCGGTACCCGCCGCGCCAGGTCACCTGCGGATGACCGGCTGCGTACGACGTACGCATCGTCACCTCGATCCCGGCTTCGGCCCACAGGGACGCAACGCGGGACGCGTGCAACTCCGAGCCGCCGGCTTCGGGATCGTCGAGGTCACGCCAGGCGAGGATCGAGATTCGGCGCAGCCCCGCCGTCGCCGCCAGGTCGCCGAGCTTGGCGACTACGTCGAAATCGCTCACTCGGCACCACTCCTCGGCGGGCGCAGCCAGGTCCTCGGAAGACTCGGCCAGGGCAGCGGGAGTCTAGAAGGGCCACGACCGAATCCCGGGTTGGCTCGCCACGTTTGACCCGCGTCGCGGCGATACGCTGCCGAGCCCGGTTCCGTGGGCGCGATCGGCAACTGTGAGAACCCTGGAGGACGCGGTGAAGATCACCGGCGAACGGCCGATGGAGGGCGCGACCCCCGATTCGCTCCTCGCGCTGCACGATGCCGGCTACCGCGAGATCTGCGAACGGCTCGGGCCGGGTGTCGTGCTCGACGTGGGATGCGGGATCGGCTCGGAGACGGAACGCCTCGCGGGTGCCGGTCGAATCGTCATCGGAGCCGACCACAGCAGCGACACGGTCCGGCTGGCCACCCGCACGTACGCGTCGGCGGGCGCGTCGGCCGCGGGAATCGGCTTCGTCGCCAGCGACGGCGCCGCGCTCGGACTACGCGATCGCAGCGTCGACTTCGCGGTTTCGTCACACATCATCGAGCACTTCGTGAACCCGGCATTGCACGTGATCGAGCTCGCGCGCGTTCTGCGCGCGGACGGGACCGCGTTCGTGGTCACACCCAACGCGCCGGCCGACTTCGAGAATCCGTTTCACGTGTATCTCTTCGAGCCCGAGAACATCGTGTCGCTGCTCTCGCTCTTCTTCGACGACGTCACGTGCTACGGCCTCGAGGGCGACGAGGTGTTGAAGGCCGACTTCGCCACCCGCCGGGCGAGCGGCGAACGGCTGCTGCGGCTCGATCCCCTCGGCCTGCGCCGCCACATCCCTCACCGGGCCTACGTCTGGGCCTACGAGCACGTGCTCCCCCTCACGTACCGGTTCCTCAACCGGGCCAGCACCGGGATCGGCTCCGGCATCGATTCGTCGCATTTGTTCATCCAGAAGGAAATACGCGCCGATACTCCTGTGCTGTTCGCCGTGGCCCGCCGGCCGCGGGCGCCGAGGACTCAGCAACCGGGTACGAACACCGAATGAAGACGCGGCGAGCGAGATGAGCACTATGCGGGAAACGACATGAGCCAGCCGCAGACCGGAGGCCCGGACCGTCCTCCG